>JAFDVP010000014.1 GCA_018268895.1 Acidobacteriota bacterium
ATGGTGATGCCGGGCGACAACATCCAGCTGGAGATCACGCTGCACACCCCGGTGGCCATGGAGAAGGGCCTCCGCTTCGCTATCCGCGAAGGCGGTCGCACCGTCGGCGCGGGAACCATCTCCGAAATCATCAAGTAAATACGAGCGGACGGCGGGAGTGCGCTTTGCGCGGTTTCTGCCGGACGTGAAATATAAAGCGGCGAGCGATAGCTCGCCGCTTTGTTTTAAGCTGTTGACCGACTACCAAATTGTATATACAGTAAATGCCGTGGCGATCACGTTCGACCCGAGGAAAGATGCCGTTAACCGGAGGAAGCACGACATCTCGCTGAGTCGGGCAGAGGACTTCGACTTTGAGACGGCGATCTTCGTTGTGGACGACCGCGAGGATTACGACGAGGTTCGTTACCGTGCCCTCGGATTTCTGGAAGCACGGCTCTATTCGCTAGTGTTTACACAGGATGGCGAGGACATTCGCGCCATCAGCCTCAGAAAGGCGACTCGACATGAAGCAAAAGAGTGTGAAGAAAACGGTTAAGTCGGCTCCCGACAAAGAGAACCCGGAGTGGACGAAGGAGGACTTCAAGCGGGCAGTACCGTTCGACCGCTTGCCTGCCGAAGTTCAAAAGTCCTTCTCCGCGCAGACGAGAGGACCGCAGATAGCGCCGAAGAAAGTTCCGGTCTCAATCCGCCTTTCCGCGGATGTCGTGAAGGCCCTTCGTGGCTCTGGGGCGGGATGGCAGTCGAGGGTCGACGATATTCTTCGGGCACATATCAAGTAGGTGCTGTGCGGATGGCGGGAGACGCGCTTCGCGCGCGTCTCTACTGACCAGCGAAGATAAATCAGGCGGTAGGCCTCAGCTCGCTGCCTTTGATTCCTACAACCAGCACCAATAGCCCGGGTTCTTCGTAATTTGCACGCGTGGGCGCAGTTCCTTTAGCCGCCCGGCGTCCTTTTTGATATTCAATTCGAGGGTGAAATGACCATTCCTTTTACCCTCAAAAGCTCCGAGCATACAACTCGTTCCTGCTTCGCTCCATGCAGACGCCTGTAGGGGGTTAGCAGACCAACTCTTAACTAAGGTTGCTCCGTCCCATACCTTCCACTCGAGTTCAAGCAGGGGAGGCGTGTCGCACCGATGTCCAGGATGGGGTGGTCCCAAGTCGCAATCAAGCTGATCGAGCGGCATACGCCGATCTACTTCCAACGAGACGTGATAATCGTGTTTTCCGACAGGGAACAGCTGACTTCGCCAAGTTCCCTCCGTCAAGGGGACTGTAAAAGTGGGGGCCGGTGTGCAGTTGAACGATATTCGTGCTGCATTTGCCACGATGCAGTCGGAAAATGCGCCAAAGATCAACGCTTTTCTAATGAATTGTCGTCGATTTGAATTCATTTAATAACTTCTCACAGGTGATTCTAAAGACCAAAATCGTGTTTCGCACACTTCTCAAAAATCTCAATTTCGTGGATAATAGACAAGGATGAGCGTGGCCTGACCGCTCCTCTTTCCGTACAAATTCAGGATTTGGTTGCAGGGACCATAACCCCTGCGTCGCGGCGTGTCAGGTGGGCGAGGTTTCAGCAACGCTTACAAGGCATTCTGCTTACCAGCCGAGGTGGCTGGTCACGTTAGAAGGAGAAGAAAACAATGCGCGAGATTATTACCCTCCAGTGCCCGGAGTGCAAGAACCGGAACTACTCGACCACGAAGAACAAGAAGACCACGACTGGCCGTCTGGAGTTCTCGAAGTTCTGCAACACGTGCCGCAAGCACACCGACCATAAAGAGACGAAGTAACGAAGGCAGGGAGTAGGGAATAGGGAGTAGGGAGTAGAAGCGAGACTCCTGCACGACCGTCCCCTCCGGCTCAGAGTTCAAAACCGGGGGAGTAAGCTCAACGGTTAAACTGTCGGTCTCCAAAACCGAACTTCTCGGTTCGAATCCGAGCTCCCCCGCCATCCTGTTTGGGCTTTCTGGACGACAGGGCGGCAGTAACGGAAGCAGCAGCAAAAAGAAGATTCCTAAGGCGGCATTATGGCCAAGACGGTAGCGGTAGCAGAACAGCAGACAAGCACCGGGATGCAGCAGTTGAAGTCGCTTCCCGAGCGCACCATGAGCTTTTTGCGGGACGTGCGCAGCGAGATGCGCAAAGTGGTGTGGCCCGGCCGCGCAGAGGTGCAGTCGACGACGACGGTGGTCCTGGTTACGGTCTTCATCTTCGCCGGATATTTCTGGCTGGTGGACAACGTCATTGGCCGCGCGGTGGAGTACATACTGCGCATTGCGTCCAAGTAAGTCGGGTTCAGTAGAGTTCAGCGGTTCCAAGACGAGAACCATACGATGCGTGAAGAAGGCACAACCATGGCGGAAGAGCAGCAGAATCCGGTAGAGCAGGCGACCGAGGCGGGCAGCGAGCAGCCGACGGAACAACTGGCCCCTCCGGTCAATGAAAATTTCAAGTGGTACATCATCCACGCCTATTCGGGCTTCGAGCGCAAGGTTCGCGAGTCGCTCGAGAGCCGCATTTCTGCGTTTGGCCTGCAGAACAAGATTGGCCGGATCATGATCCCGACCGAGCCGGTGACGGAGCTTCGCAACGGCAAGAAGTACACCATCGAGCGTGTCTTTCTTCCCGGCTACGTCCTGATCGAGATGGACCTCGACAATGACCTGTGGCACGTGATCAAGAACACGCCGCGGGTTACGGGCTTCCTTGGAACAGGCGACAACCCGGTTGCGCTCTCCGAGCAGGAGGTTAGTTCCATTCTCTTCCGCTCCGATGTGTCGAAGGACAAGCCGACGCTCAAGATCAAGTTCGAGAAGGGCGAGCAGGTTCGCATCAACGAAGGGCCGTTTGCGAACTTCACGGGCGCCGTGGACGAGATCAACGAAGACAAGCAGACGCTCAAGGTCATGGTCAGTATCTTCGGGCGCTCCACGCCGGTCGAGATCGAGTTTTCGAAGGTGGACAAGGTTGTCGAATAAGGATTTGGGCCCGTGCGTTTAGCAGCGAGCCTGGAAGTGTGAGTTTGAAATTATCAAAATCAAGCGAGATGGCCGTGAGGCCGCCGCTGGAAGCGTAAAGAGGATTTACCAATGGCACCGAAGAAAGTTACTGGATACGTCAAACTTCAGATCGTAGCGGGCAAGGCGACGCCTGCGCCGCCGGTCGGCCCTGCGCTTGGTCAGGCCCAGGTCAACATCATGGAGTTCTGCAAGCAGTTCAACGAGCGTACGAGCAAGGACCCGGCTCTCGCGGGCCTGACGGTTCCGGTCGTGATCTCGGTCTATGCCGACCGCACATTCAGCTTCGTGACGAAGACTCCTCCGGCCCCGGTGCTTCTGCTGAAGGCCGCTGGTATCGAGAAGGGCTCGGGAACTCCGAACAAGGAGAAGAAGGGCAAGGTCACCGAGAAGCAGGTCCTCGAGATCGCCAAGCAGAAGATGCCGGACATGAACGCCGCCACGGTTGAGGCTGCTGCGAAGACGATCCGCGGCACGGCGCGCTCGATGGGCATCGATGTTGTCGCCTGATAGATGCTTGAGTCAACATAAAGCCCCGGCATCGCCGGGGCTTTTGCTTTGCCGGTGGAAACAACAGCTGCTCAGCCCCGATTCTCCAAATACTGGAGCCCTGTCACTCTATGCTGTGCGATCGAATCAAAGACAGCCGCCGGCATAGTTGTTGAGGCTTTCGGGTGGAATGATGGCTGTGTGGGGCAGTTCGTGATGCGGAGGCTTTCAGGCTATAGTGGCGTTGCCTGCGGAGCCGTATCTTTGAACCGGCGAAACGAATCGTCCACCATCTCTGCATCGTCTACTCCAGTTGCCTTTTGACTGATAGGCAGCCCATGTTGCTATCCAAAGAGGCTCCGCTGCTGCGGGTGGCGAATGCCTGTGGGCGGTTTTTTCCGATCAGCTTCAGTCTGCCGGATCGGGGCCTGAGGTCGTGGATCGTTTGTCGTATCGCTACGTGCATAGCCAGCCAGTGGCAGCGCTTCAGTCGCGTCTTCGGCGTAGTCTTTCCGCCAACGGCGATTGAGTCCGTGCCGGTGACGTGCTTCGTCAACGATGCGGGCCAGGCGTTGCGCGTAGGCCTTTGAAGCGAAGTCAGCGAGGGCGAACCGGCGCTCATACTCAGGTATAAGCGCCGGAAAGTGCTCCCGAACGAAGCTCAGGTAGGTGGGACGGGAGCACGGCTTGAGAAAGAGTGGACTGGCGGCAAAGAAACTGGCGTTTGCTTCGGCCGCCAACGCCGCCATGCGATCGATTGCCGTATGCGTGTCTGTGATACCGGGTAACAGCGGTGAACAGAGAATACCGGTCGCGATGCCAGCGCGCCGCAACCTTCGCACGGTGTCAAAGCGGAGGTCGGGGCGCGGGGCGCGAGGTTCCAGAAGGCGCGCAAGCGCTGCATCGGGCGTTGTGATCGTGATGTGGACGACCAGGTGATTGCGGCGGGAGATCTCCTGTAAAAGATCGGTGTCGCGGAGAATCAGCCGCGACTTGGTGACGACGCCGATGCGATAGCCGCTGCGCGAAGCAAAGACCTCCAGGATGCTGCGGGTGATACAGGCACGGCGCTCGATCGGCTGCCAGGGATCTGTTGCGGTACCGATGGCGATCTGATCGTTGGAGTCGAAATGACGGAGCTCCTGTTCGAGAAGCCATGCGGCGTTCTGCTTGAGGAAGATGAGCCGCTCGAAGGTGAGCGGGTCGTGGAAATCCGGCTGCTCCGGAGAAGTTGGCTGACTGGCAGCCGGGGCCATGAACTCGTGCGTGTAGCGGGCATAGCAATAGCGGCAGGCGAACTCACAGCCGCGGTAGGGGTTGATGCTCCAGGCCATCCAGGTCATACGCCGGGAGACCGAGCGATTGAGCAGGCTGCGAACTTTGAGCCCTTTGAACTCGATCAGATGTCCTTCATCGGTATGCATCGCTTCAAAGGCCATGCGCGCGATGCCGGTTGGGCGGACGCTCGTAGTCTGGTCGACGATAGGAAATAAGGAAGCCCCGTCTTGTATTTTCGCCATTTGTTCGCCTATTCAAGATAGGTTAGAACCAGTTTCCTGAAGCCGTCAAGTGCATATGTCTGGTATTCCCGAATCGGAACAACGTGTCATTTTGGGAAAAGATAAACGAAGTAGATTTCTTCGATATTTCGGGATTTTCTTTGGGGTATTGCCGCAGGCACCGTCCCAAATCGGGAATTGCTCTAATTCTCGTAACGTGATTTTCTTTGAGGTAACCACAAGTAATCATCGTGGTTTAGTCTTGATATTCAGCAAGTTGCGTTCAGCATCGCTTCGAAGTGTCCCGGTTTGGCACTCGACGTGATTACGTAAGTGCAACCGCGAGCAGAGCAGTAACAAGCGGTTTGGAGTGTTGGAATGAAGGCAACCCAGAGCAGTACTGCCTTGATGGATTTAGTAGGAACTGTCGAGTCCCCGGACCGGGAGCATTTGCGTGTGTCGTCGGCCCCAAGACTACTGAGCCTCAGGCTCGACCTGGGCATCGTGGAAGATGCCTCATCCGTCGATCAGCAAGATGCTGTGCAGGCGTGGGTCCATTCAAATGGACGTGATTCAGGGAGCAATGCTCGGCTTCCTTATGAAGAAGCGATGAAGCGGCATGGTAGTGTGCGTTCCAGCGATGTTATCGGCAGGGACGGATATCACGCTGCTCCTGTTGTAAGTGTGGCCGATGGCGCGGGGTTGGCCCACGATGCCGGAAATCTTCTGAGCGCACTCAGTCTCTACGCGGATATGTTATCGCTGCCTGGCGTTCTGCATGATGAGTACCGCGAGTATGCGAGCGAGCTTCGCCTGTTGAGCGAACGAAGCTCGGCGATGATTGCACGGTTGTTCGATCACGTCAATCAGGCAAAGGAGAAGACAGGCAATCGGCTGACGTCGCTGGCTGAAGTGATCGCACGCTGCGGCGGGCTTCTGGATCGCATTGCTGGACGCCGCGTGGAAGTCTCCTTCGGCAGAGAAGCGGACCTGCTGGTGGACGTCTCCTCGGAGATTGTGGAGCGTATCGTCATCAACCTTGTGAAGAATGCCGCTGAGGCGATTGGCGAAGGGAATCCTGGATCGATCCTGGTGCATGTGAGTGCAGCAGGAGATGGCTGTGAGGCAGGAGTCGCGGTGACGGTTGAGGATACCGGATGCGGCATGACCCGCGACGAACTGTCTACGCTGGGAGCTTACAAAACAGTCGCCCGGGGAAGCCGCGGCATCGGGTTTCGCGTGGTGCGCGAACTTGCTGCGATGTCGAACGGGTGCGTTGCGATCGCAAGCGCTCCTGGTGAGGGGACGAAGGTTTCGGTTGAGTGGCCGTCGATCGAACAGATGCAGATCGAGACGGGCGAGAGGACGCGGCGGGTCCTGCGCGGCGAAGCGGGATGGATCGCCTGTTGATCGAGTTGACCGGGCTGCGTGAACGCGAGATTGAAGAGAGGGAACAGAGGTCATGAATGAGGTGACACAGAAGCTGGGAAGCGGCGGCCCGTCAGGGGTGCTGGTGGGGTTATCGCCGTTGGCGATGCAGGGAAATAACCAGAGGAAGTTGCCCGGCGATGGGCCGGCACTTCACGTCCTGGTGGTCGACGACGACAACTCGGTGCGCAAGGCGTGCTGCACCATTGCGGAGAACATGGGCTGTGCGGTCGAGGGCGCGGACAGTCTGTCTCGTGCGCGGGAGATCCTGAAACATCGAAAGATCGATGTTCTGCTGCTGGACCTGAAGCTGCCTGACGGCGGAGGCCTCACTCTTTTGGAGCAGGTGAAGGCGCTTTATCCGGAGACGGCGGTTGTGGTGATGACGGCTTTTGCCACGGTGTCCTCCGCAGTGGAAGCGATGCGCATCGGAGCTCGCGATTATCTAACGAAGCCATTTGCGCTGGAGGAGTTGACAACAGTCATCGAACGCGCCGGTCAGCGGATGCACTTCGATCGCGAGAGCCGCGTCCTGCGCGAACGGCTGCGGTCGCAGAAGGACGAGAACGGCCTGGTGGGCAAGTCGCCGGAGATGGAGAAGCTTTATCGGATCCTCTCCAAGGTCGCGTTCTCGACACACCCTGTGCTGATTCTGGGGGAGAGCGGAACGGGAAAGGAGATGGTGGCCCGCGCCATTCATGTTCACGGACCCAACGCATCGCGGCCGTTTGTTCCCGTCGACTGCGGAGCGCTGGTCCCGACCCTGATTGAAAGCGAGCTGTTCGGCCATGTGAAGGGAGCGTTTACCGGGGCCGATCGTGCAAAGGATGGCTTGCTGGCCGCCGCGGATGGAGGCACTGTCTTTCTGGATGAGATTGGCGAGCTTCCGCTTGATCTGCAGGCAAAACTGCTGCGGGCGTTACAAGAAAAAGAGGTGCGCCCGGTGGGGGCGACGCAAGCAAGGCCGATCTCCGCTCGTGTGCTGGCGGCGACCAACCGCGACCTGGCAACGATGGTCGAGCAGGGCAAGTTCCGCAAGGACCTCTATTTCCGGCTGAACGTCGTCAACCTGAAACTGCCTCCGTTGCGGGAGCGTCGAGCCGATATCCCCCTGCTGACGATGTTTTTCCTGGCCCGTATGGAGAAGCAGACTGGCATTCCTCGTACCTTGTCGGACGAGTCGCTGCGCGTTCTGATGGAGTATGACTGGCCGGGCAACGTGCGCGAGCTGGAGAACGCCATCGAGCGGGCCTGCGCGCTGTCGAGTGGGCCGCTGCTGCATATGGGCGATCTTCCAACCCAGCTACAGGACTTCCGGATGCACAAGATCATCGAAGCCATGCCGGCGAGCGGTGCGTCAGCACAGGCGGCATTGCCTGCATCTGTAGATGGCGAGATTGTATCGATTGCCGAGATGGAGAAGCAGGCAATTCTTGGAACGATACGGCAGTTGAACGGAGACAAGCTGCTGGCGGCGCGGCTGCTGGGCATTGGCAAGACCACCCTGTACCGCAAGCTGAAGGAGTACGGGATCAGCGATGTGATGGCGGATTAGCCCTGCGGGATTGCTGCCCTGTCCATGACGATGAAGTAGGATCGTACGAAAAGGATGGTGGCAATCATGCGCTGCGAACATCTGAATCAGATCAGGGATGTGACGCCTTCGGCCAAGGGCTGCGAGGAGTGTCTGAAGACAGGCGGCTGGTGGGTGCATCTGCGGATGTGCATGATATGCGGCCACATGGGCTGTTGCGATTCGTCGCCGAACAAACACGCTACGAAGCATTTTCACGCGACGAAACATCCGATTATGCGATCGATGGAGCCCGGAGAAGACTGGGGCTGGTGCTATGTGGACGAGGTGGAGCTGGACTTCTCGAAGCGATAGCCTGGCGCCGATGGCTGGAACTGCAATCGCCATAGTTTGCTATGCTTGCCTCATCTTTTAAAGAGAGTGAGCAGCAGACGATGTCAGAACAGGTAGTTAAGATTACGGTTCGTCCAAATGGGCCGTTGCGTGTAGAAGGCCCCATTTCGTTGATGGATGCGGATGGCAGGCAGTGGGACCTTACGGGGAAGCCGGCGATCTCGTTGTGCCGGTGCGGGGCAAGCGAAAAGCGTCCTTTTTGCGACGGATCGCACAACCGGATCGGCTTTCAGTGTCAGGCAAGTCCGGAGAATCTTACATAGCTTTGCCCGATAGCCGGCCTCGACAACCGGCTATCGCTTTGTCTCAGGTAAGTATTTCGTTGTATCTCGCGAAAGATATTCAAGGATGGTTTCGATGGCACGTGGCGGCTGGACTGTAAGGGTACTGTGTGGAATTCTGCTGGTTTCGACAGCCCCGGCATGGGGCCAGGCCGCTGTAACCAATCCTGCGCCGGTGATGGTGCCTGCAAGCAAGCTGGACGAGTATGTCGGGCAATATTACGTTGCGGCCGAGCCGGAGATAGTGGCATCGATCTCCCGGCAGGGCGATGCGTTGTTCAGCGAGGGCGAGCGCTCGGCCAGGACAGAGTGGAAGGCGGAGTCGGCTGACCACTTCTTCGTATCGGGCAGCCCGATGCGCATGAGCTTTCAGCGAGATGCGTCGGGCAAGGTGACTGCATTTACCACCGAATATGCGGGGCAGCGAAGCACAGCCAGTATGGTGACCTTCGTTCGCATTGGCGATGAGCCGAAGGAACTGAATCGCTTCCGCGAGTACGTGCGCAGCGAGGCCATGGTGCCGATGCGTGACGGCGTGAAGCTGCATGTCGTTATTCTGCGGCCCGCGGGATCGGAAAAATCTGGAGAGCCGCTGCCGTTTCTGATGGAGAGGACGCCATACGGTGTCGACGGTTCTTCGTCGCGAGGCGTAAATGCGTCGAAGCCGGAGTTGGCGGCGAGCGGATACATCTTTGCCTTCGGCGATATTCGCGGACGCTATGGATCGGAGGGCCAGTTCGTCATGAACCGTCCCATCGTTGAGCATAAGACAAAAACCGATGTCGATGAGACGACAGACACGAACGATACGATCAACTGGCTGCTGAAGAATGTGCCGAACAATAACGGCCGGGTGGGCGTCTACGGTATCTCGTATCCCGGGTTTCTGGCGATGATGGCGGGCATCAATGCGAATCCGGCAGTGAAGGCGATCTCGCCGCAGGCCCCGATGACGAATATCTGGATCGGCGACGACTTCTTTCATAACGGAGCATTTCGCGAGACATATGGCTTCGATTACGTGCAGCAGCTTGAAGCGCAGAAGACAGATGTCCGCGTCGAATCGAAGGAGGATACTTTCGATTTCTTCTTGGGCAATGTGAATTTTGCCGGTGCGGCGAAGAGTGCAGGGATAAGCGATCTGCCGACAGCGAAGGCATTCTTGACGCAGCCGGAGTATACGAAGTTCTGGCGTGCGATGGCAGTGGAGCCGCATCTGACAAAGGTGGAGGTTCCCACGCTGGAGGTTGGTGGCTGGTGGGACCAGGAAGATATGTGGGGTCCTCAGGCCGAGTACGCCGCGCTGGAGCCCCACGACAAGAATCATGAGGTCTTTCTGGTGCTGGGGCCGTGGAACCATGGTGGCTGGGTGCCGACGACGCGGCATCTGGGAGCAATAAATTTTGGAGCGGCCACGGGCGATCAATATCGCAAGACGATTGAAGCGCCGTTCTTCGAAAAATATCTGAAAGACAAGCCTGGATTCGATCTGAAGGACACGGCCAGCTTCCGCACGGGAGTCAACGAGTGGAAGCGCTACAGCGCATGGCCGCCGAAGGAAGGGTTCAGCGCGGCAAAGCTGTATCTTGCCGCCGGGCACGGACTGAGCTTTACTGCGCCAGTGGCTGAATCGAAGGCGGATTACGTCTCGGACCCTGCGAATCCGGTGCCGTACCGGCAACGTCCCATTCAGTCGACATATGGGACTGGATCGAAGTGGCGTCCGTGGCTGGTAGAGGACCAGCGATTTGTGAGCGGGCGCACGGACCTTGCAAACTTCACGACAGCAGCTCTGGATCGCGATGTTACGGTGACGGGCGATGTGGTTGCTGACATCTTTGCATCGACGACGGGCACGGATGGCGACTGGATCGTCAAGCTGATCGATGTCTATCCGGACGATGCGCCGGACGGAATGGGGGGCTATCAGTTGATGATTGCCGATGAGATTCTGCGCGGACGGTACAGGAAGAGCTTCGAGAAGCCGGAACCTGTGAAAGCAGGCGAGGTGACCGAATATAAGTGGAGCCTGCATGGAGCGGACCACACATTCCTGAAGGGCCACAAGATCCTGGTCGAGGTGCAGTCGACGTGGTTTCCGCTCTACGACAGGAACCCACAGACGTACGTATCGAATATCATGAGCGCGCCGGCAAGCGCGTACAAGGCGGAGACGATCTCGATCTACAGTTCTCCTAAATATCCGTCGCGCCTTGAATTTGAGATGCCGCAGTGATCAGGAGAAAAGATTGAGCATCAAGACAATCAGCAGCCGCGAGGTCTACCGCAATCCATGGACGAGCGTGCGCGAGGACGTTATTGAACGAGCCAACGGACAGCGCGGTATCTACGGTGTGATCGATAAGGACCCTGCGTCGATCATCATCCCGCTGGAGAGGACACCCGAAGGAGAGTTCGTCTACCTGATCGAACAGTTCCGCTATACCGTTGGCGGCAGATTCTCGGAGTTTCCTCAGGGAGGATGGGAGGAGGCCGAGGTTGTTCCGGAAGAGCTGGCGCGTGGCGAGTTGCGTGAAGAGACCGGGCTGACGGCGGAGAAGATGACGCTGCTGAGTACGCTGCAGATTGCCTACGGCGTCATGAACCAGAAGCATCACGTCTTCCTGGCGGAAGGCCTTACTCCCGGTGCTCCCGATCCCGACGCAGAGGAGCACGACCTGGTCGTGAAGCGTGTGAGCGTACAGAAATTTGAGCGTATGGTGCTGGATGGAGAGATTGTCGACAACTGCTCTGTCGCGGCATGGGGCCTCTATAAGATATGGCTGGAGCATGGCCGGCCTGCGAGGGAAAAATGAGCGACGAGATGGTTCAGGCTGATGCCGTGGAAACCGCACAGGGCAAGCTGCGTTGGGCGAATGCCGGCAGTTTCCTGTTTGCACTGTTGCAGAGCGGGTGTGCGGCGTTCATGGCGATCAGCGGCTTCAGGACGCTAATCGGTCTCGGCGCGTTGGCAAGCGGGTTTTATGGGTCTGCGCAGTGGTTTCACGGGGACAAAATTCGTATCCCGATGATGGTCGTTGCGTTCGCGGGCGCGCTGTTCAATCTGTACTCGGTATGGCGCGTACGATCGTTGCGCGCCCGCCCGGCGGCGCAATGGCGAGTACAGCCGGTCTCGCGCGCGAAGCTGCGTTCGGAGCGTCTACAGGTGGCGATGGCGATCGTGACGCTGATCCTGCTCGCAGCGGAATGGTTCGCGCACGGAGACAATTCCATGATGCGCAGCTTTATGTGAGATTGCTCATCAGCCAGGCAATTCAGCATGGCGTCGGTTCAGCCGGTTCCTCCGGCGGATTCGGGATCATCCGTTGGTGTCTCAATCATGACCTGGGCGAGACGCGCGTGGAGGCGCTCGCTGAAGCCGACTGGAAGCTCGAACACCCGATCGTCTGCGGTGAGGACGAGGATGTTGCGCGTCGAGTCGAGCACTGCAGAGCATATCTCGCAGTGCTCAAGATGTTTTTCGACGTCTGCACGTATCTGTGCATCGAGCGTGTTGTCGAGATAGCCGGAGATGTAGTCCCAGACATGGCGGCAGTTTAGAACCATGAGAACCTCCTTCGACTGGCCGGCGCGGTGGACTTGAGCTGCGGCGCAAGTTGCTTTTGCAGCATCATGCGGGCGCGATGGAGCCGCATCTTAACCGACGCGATGGTGATGCCCAGGGTTTCGGCGGTCTCCTGTACATTGCGTTCTTCTAGTTCACGAAGGACAAAAACCTCACGATAAGCGATGGGGAGCTCGGCAAGCGCGCGGCGAATGAGTGCGCGGACCTCCTGGCGTTCGAGCGACTCCGATGGAATCTCACGCCAGTCGGTGAGTTGGGCCGGCGTGATGGAGCCTTCTGTCGTGTCGTCGATGGAGTCGGTGAGTCCAGGCTGCTTGCGGCGAAGACGTCCGCGCGCCTCGTTGAGGACGATGCTGATGAGCCATGTGCTGAAGCGCGATTCGGACCGGAACTTGCCGAGGTGGCGGTAGGCCTTGATGAAAGCATCCTGCGTCGCGTCCTCGGCCTCCGATTCGTTGTGGAGAAGCGAGAGCGCCATGAGATAGACGCTGCGCTCATAAGGGCGGATGAGTTCGTGAAAGGTCTCGGTATCGCCACCCAGCACCCTCTCGATCATCGCTGCCTCGTCTCTTCCTTCAACTTGCAATTGCATCCGTTCCCCAGTGAGGCATGTGCATATATGGGCGGAACCTTGTTGCAATAAGGGCATCAAGCGAAAGCTTGCCGGGCCCAAAGACGAGAATCAGGATAGCAGCGAAGAGGAAGGTGTAGGGTGCGGCTGCGTAGAACTTGTCCGGATCGGTAAAGATGGAGACGAGCGCGTCGTGGTCCGCGGTCCAGAAGGCAAGGAACATCGAGCCGGTGAGCAGCAGAGAGATGGGCCGTGCGAAGAGTCCGAGGATGAGCAGGATCCCACCGAAGAATTCAAGGCCGGAAACAAAATGGGCATTGAGAGCGGGGAAAGGGATGTTGAGCGAGGTAAAGAACTCGACGATCTTCGGCTGATTGCGCAGCTTGCCCAGGCCGGTCTGCGTAAACTGCCATCCCCAGTAGAGGCGAACCGCGAGCAAAAAGGGCGAGGTGAGTTTTTCCGCGAGGTTGCAGAAGGTTGCGTGAGCTGATGCGGTACGAGAGATGATGCTCATAACTTCTCCGTCGTGTAAGGTGCGCAGAGCCAGCCCATCTGCATGAGATAGTGAAAGGCGGATTGAACGTGAACGGGGCGGTAGGCTTCAACCATCGTGCTGCCTGCGAAGGCTACGTCGATTGCCTCGCTCAAGGTTGATCCAGCTTCAAACGCCTTGAGAAGGAGATAGTCCTCGCGTGCGAGGCGCTTGTAGTAGACGGTGTCCTCGTGGCGATGCACGGCGAGGTAGATCTGTTCGCGGCGGGGTTTGCGTGAGCGCGCGCTACGGACGAGATGCAGCGTGACGGCGTTCGATGACTGGGTTCCGGCAGCATGACTGGAATCTTTGATGGCAATGAGCGCGTCGTCGACGGCATAGGGAGAGTCAACCAGACGCACATAAGGTTGCAGAGTGAGCTGGGAGTTGTCGTTAAGGGCGGCAATGTCTTCTACAGTGAGCGCTGTTCGTTGCTCGTTGTCGAAGGCCTCGATGTGAGCCCACTCGAGCGTGGCCATTGCGATCGCGGCCTCGATGTTGGGAGCTGCGAATCGCGGGTTTGCTCTGAGCCACTCTACGAGCGACGATCCCAGGTTGCGCAACGTGAACGAGCGCGACGGGTGGGCCTCGAGATAGGCGCGCATGAGGCGCTCGAAGCGGCGCGTGCCGATGACGGACTTGAGGCCGGGGAAGTCTTCTTCAAACGAGGAGAAGACGCGGAACCAGTATTGACGGTTGTAGATCTCGAGCCGCTCGAAAGAGGAGAGACGGTTGTTCGGTTTGATGAACGATTCTGCCTCGGCTCGGATCGAGTGACCGTCGGAGGCGCGCTGGCGCATCTGCTCGTTGCGTGTGAGGGGGCGCATGACGGCTGCGGCCATCTGCTTCTGTAGTGTGGCGAGGGTGCTCATGCGGTCACCGCGAGAGGCGCATCGGCGGCGCGTAGATATCGGTTGGCTTTGAGGGCTTCCGCATGGACTGCATCGAAGGACGGAATGGAATCGTCCCACTCGAGGAGCGTCGCTGTTGGCCCGCAGCGCTCAATAGCGCGAGCATACAGTGCCCAGACGGGATCGAGAACAGGGTGATCGTGCGTGTCGAGGATGTACTTCTCGAACTTGGAATGGCCGGCGATGTGGATCTGCGCTACACGTTCTGCGGGAACGCTGTTGACATAGGTCTGCGGGTCGAAGTTGTGGTTCTGCGATGAGACGTAGATGTTGTTGACGTCGAGAAGGATTCCGCAGTCGGCCTGTTCGACAACTTCGTTGAGGAACTCCCATTCGGTCATCTCGGAGATGTGATATTCGGCATAGCTGGAGACGTTTTCGACAGCTATGGGAATTTCGAGGGAGTCCTGCGCCTGTCGGATCTTTTCGGCGGTAACACGTGCGGCCTCGAAGGTGTAGGGCATGGGGAGGAGATCGTGCGTGTAGGTGCCGTCGACCGAGCCCCAGCAGAGGTGGTCGGAGAGCCAGGGTGTTTTGGTGCGGCGAACAAGATTTTTCAGGCGGCGAAGATGCTCCCGCGAGAGAGGGTTGGATGAGCCGAAGTACATCGAGACGCCGTGCTGCACGACGCGGTACTGGTCGAGGATGCTGTCGAGAACAGTGAGCGGGCGGCCTCCATCGACCATGTAGTTTTCCGAGATGATCTCGAACCAATCGACGACAGGCTTCTTATCCAGGATGTGGCGGTAGTGAGGCACGCGCAGGCCGATTCCTACACCATAGTCTGTAAACCCGTTGAAGCGATTTGCCGGCATTGCGAGATCCTCATTAGGGAGAGAAGGACTGTATCGCCGCGGGATGGGTGAAATCTCCGCGACGATACCGTATGTGTTTAGCTCGAAGTTACGCAGCTGGCGGCTTGGAGCCGTCGGTGGCGCATCCGCCCTTGCCCTTGCAGCTATTCTTGCCCTTGCAGCCATTGTCTCCTGTCTTGCATCCGCCCTTGCCCTTGCAACTGTTCTGGCCCTTACAGGCGTGCTTGTCTTTGTCGGCGCCGAGGAACGCCGCCGAAGCGCTGGCCAGTTGACCGAACTGCGCTCCGTTGTGAACGGAGGCGTGGATCGGGGTTGTGGAGCCGCTGAGCAGACCGGTCACGGCCGCACTCATCATCATTGCTTTGAGAGAGGTCTTCATTTCGCAAATCTCCTTGAGTGGTGTTGCTGTTGCGTATTTAACTTACGCGCGATCTGCCTCGTTAGATTCAAGGGGGAGTAAACCGTAACAGACTTTAATCGAAGATTTGTCACCCGTGTGACGAGCCGGGCTGCTGACGGGCAACCTTCTGCATCGAAAGATGTTGTGAGCAATATATACCGCGAAAAGTCTGTGACGGATAGCGAGAAGCCGCAGAGGGGGCATAACGCGTGGCGTTGGATTGCTTTTTCGCTATTGTTGTTGGTTGTGATCGTTGCAGCCACCATCGAAATTACGTTTCATCGTGCCGGCCCTATTTTGAAAGGCCGTGTGGTCGAAACTCTCAGTACTCTTTTTGACAGCCAGGTTGACCTCGATGGTTTCCATGTTTCCGTAATGAAGGGGTTTGAGGTGTCTGGAGACGGATTGCGTATCTATCCCCCTGACGATGTTGTCGAAGCGGGAGCGAAAGGGCCGCTCATCTCGCTTGCCCATTTCGCTTTCCACGTCAATGTCGCTGGACTCTTTGCAAAGCCGATGCATGTGAGAACCGTAAATGTCCGTGGCATGACAATCAGTATTCCGCCCAGGGAGATGCGGCAGCAGGCTGCAAAGAGCAAGCGCCATATTGGCAAGATCAAAATTGTGGTCGATAAGATCGATTGTGAAGATTCGAAGTTGATTATCGGCACAGCAAAGCCAGACAAAGATCCGAAGGAGTTCGACCTTCAGCACATCGTAATGCACAATATAGGGCCCGACGATCCCTGGCGCTATGATGCCACGCTGGTAAACGCAATTCCTACAGGAGACATTCACGCCGTAGGAACCTTTGGGCCCTGGGTAAACGAGAACCCCGGAGACTCGGCAGTGACAGGGAAGTACACCTTTGACCATGCAGATCTAGGAACAATCAAAGGGATTGGCGGCATCCTTTCATCAGTCGGTGAATTCAACGGCCAATTGAATCGCATCGTCGTAGATGGCGTCACAGAGACGCCGAATTTCTCGCTGGACACGGCCAATCATCCGGTCCCGCTTCATACAAAATTTCATGCCATTGTCGATGGGACTAGCGGCGATACCTATTTGCAGCCGGTGGAAGCAAAGCTTCAGGAGTCGGAGTTTCGGTGTGCCGGTGCGATCATTAACGTCAAAGGGAAAGGGCACATCATTGATCTTGACGTAGACGTTCCTGGCGGTCGAATCCAGGATTTTCTGGAACTCTCTGTCAAAGCGAAGCCCGCTCTGATGACAGGGCGATTGAACATGAAGACCAAATTGCACATCCGCCCTGGCGATGAGAGCGTTACGCAAAAACTCGGGCTAAAGGGCAGCTTCAAGTTGCGGGCAATACATTTTTCCAACCCGGAATGGCAGGACAAAGTCGATATGCTGAGCCTCAGAGCGCAGGGAAATGCAAAGGAAGCAAAGCCGGGAGCCGATGATGTGTTGTCGCAGATGAGCGGGGATTTCACCATGGGGGACGGCAAGCTACACTTCAAAAAACTTATGTATGCCTTGCCCGGAGCGGACATTAACCTGGCCGGTGTCTACTCACTTGACGGCAATCAATTGGATTTTGATGGGAAGATGCGTACCAAAGCCGCGCTCTCGCAGATGGTCGCAACCTGGTGGAAGTCATGGCTACTGAAGCCCGTCGATCCCTTCTTCAGGAAGTACGGTGCTGGAGCGGAGATTCCGATAAAAATTAGTGGAAGTAAAGGAGAGCCAAAGTTCGGGCTCGACTTGAAGCATAAGGATAAAGACAAGGGCGAGTGATTGCTTTGATAGATCGCTAGTGCACGGTCTTCATGCGCCGAGACATGAAGTCCATCAGCAGATAGTTGCCTAGCGTCTGCGGTGTGGTGAAGTATGCTTTGCCTCGGCACATGGCGCTCACCTTCTGTACAAACTGCATCAATGTGAAGTCGTTGGCAAGCATGAAGGTGTTGATCATGATGTTGGATCGCTTGCAGCGGGAGACCTCCTCAAGCGTCTCTTCGATAACGAGCGGGTCGAGGCCGAAGGCGTTCTTGTAGATGCGCCCGTCAGGCAGCGTGAGCGCCGAGGGTTTGCCATCGGTGATCATCACGATCTGCTTCATGTCCTTGTTCTGCCGGGCGAGGATACGTTGCGCGAGCCTGAGGCCATCGCGGGTGTTGGTGTAGTGCGGGCCTACCTTGACGCGTGAGAGCCGCGCGACCGGGACCTCTTCCGCTGTGTCGTGGAAGAGAACGAGGTTAAGCGTGTCGCCCGGGAACTGCGTGCGGATGAGATGCGCCAGCGCCATGGCGACGCGCTTTGCCGGGGTGAAGCGGTCTTCGCCGTAGAGGATCATCGAGTGCGAGCAGTCGAGGAGCACGACGGTAGCGCACGACGATTGGTAGTCGGACTGGTGGACGTAGAGGTCGGAGTACTCGATGTTGAGCGGTGTGTGTTCTTCGCCCTCAACAGCGGTTGAGATGCCCTCGTGAGCGAAGACGCTGGAGAAGGTGGCGGTGACGTCGAGGTTGAGCGTGTCGCCGAACTCGTAGAGCTTGGAAGAGCCGTTGATCTCGACGCCGGCGGCCTCATGGCGGGTGTCGTGACGGCCGAAGTTGGAGCGGCCAAGCGGGCCGAGCAGCTCGCGCAGCGCCTTGTAGCCGAGGAAGTCCATGCCCTTGTCGGTGACCTCGAAGCGGGCCTGCGTGTTGTTGCCGTCGCCGGTCTCGCTCTGTCCCTGTTGAGGCATCTCGGCGTTGATAAAGTTCTGCTCCTGCATCTTCTGAATGATTTTGTCGACCAGATCTTCGATCTGGTCCTCGGGGAGCGTATCGTACTTCTCCTGCGCTTCCTCGTCGAACAGTTCGCCGGACTCGAGCGCCTGACGGATGGCTTCGCGGAGGTTCTCCAGTGTCTGATCGTTGGATTCGCTGAACTGAGAGTATGGATCGTTGAAGCCGGAGTCGAGTAGAAAGTCGGACAGGGCCTGCATCAGATCTTCGAGGCCGAAGCTGGAGGAGAGATCGCCGGTAAATTTCGTGTAGCGGACCCGTTTCATCGAAGCGTCTCCTCACACAGCGCGCAGGCGCCTGTGCTTTAGAGTGTAGACGCTCCGGAGGGGATTCCGGTGCCGTTCATTTTCCTCGCGCCGTGTCTGGCACAAAGCCCGCAATGACGGTTGTGTTTCCCCCAACGCGCGAGGCGAAGGTAGGCCGTTCCAGTCCTTGCTGAATCGCCGGCGGGAGATGTGGATCGTAGAGGGAGTAAAACTCGGCGAACGAAGAAAAATCGCTGCCCTTATCGTCGATCATCTGTTCGTCGGGAGTATAGGCCTTGATGATCTGCGGATTGGCGACAGCTTCGCCAAGGAAATCGACTGCGTCTTTGACTGTACGGCCGCTCGGCGAGCGGTACTGTATCAACGGAATATGCTGTCTCTCCGCGAAGGATGCGAGCGGAAGAAGCGGCTGCAATGCGAAGGACTGGTAGTGGATCGCGCGTTCGTGGCGGGCCATCTCCTGGGGCAGCGCTCCACGCTGGTCGAGCTCGTCGATGGCCTGGCGGTAGGTTGCGAGACCCCAGGTGAAGAGGTCGTCGTCCGATGAGATCACGCCTGTGGCAACCGCGGCCAGTCCACGCCAGTAGTGGTGGTTGTTCTTTTGCGTGCGCGATTTGTCGAACTCGACGGTGCGGTGGGCGACCTTGTTCATCCACGCGATGTCACGCTTGACCTGCGCTGCATCGAGAGAGGTCTCGTTGACAAGAACCGACTCGCTGATAGCGATCGAGCTAAGCGTCCATTCCACCTGATACCACGCCTGCGAGCTTTCCTTCGGATCGTAGTCGAGGAGCGCACCTGCCTGTGCCCAGGCGTCGATCTGCTGCTGGGAGCACTGCGCCTCTGCTTTGCTCGACGTGACGAGCCATTGATTCATGCCAGCTGTGACGCGACGCTCGAAGTCGTTGTAGACACGTGTGACAGGTGCCTCGGCTGGGTTGATGGGGCCGTGTCCACCGCTAAGGTAGTGCGGGGGGATGATCATGCGACCGGCTGGTGGCGCGATGGGTGGCAATTTGGAACAGGAGTTGAGCGAGGCGATAGCCTGTGCTGTGCGCGGATCTTTGTTGTGGCTAAGCTGCTGATGGCGCGCGGCGACGTCGATGTAGGAGGCCATGGGGTTCGAGACGTGTTCGGCGTTGGCGGAGCAGGCAAGCCACAGGAGTGATGTGGCGCACAGTTGTAGAGATCGCGTCAGCGGATGTGTTCCGGGCATTTGGGAAGTCTAGTCGAAGATGGAGCGGCCGTCTGCCCCCAAAGGGTTGAAGTTAGTTAAAGCCGCGACGTGTGCGATTGCGTGGGTTGAACTCTTCCTGCTCGCGTTCGCGCATGCGCTCGGCATACTGCGTGGCCTGGTCGACGCGCTGCTTCTTTTCGGCGGCGGTGAAGACGCGCTCCTCGGCTCGGCTGATGCGTTTGTGGGCGGTCATGCCTTCGAGGAGGAATTCGGCAGCGCTGACGGCCTCTTCCGGTGACGATTTGCCGTTGATGTTCAGGGGCGTGAGTTTTTCGAAGAGTCCTTGAATCTGCTTGAGTTCGGCGAGCGATCCCGAGGCAGGCTGCGCGTCATTCAGCTGTACGGCGCCGCCGAGGTTGAACCACTGTTCGATCTGCTGCGTGTCGGCGCCGGCGAAGTACTTGTCGAAGATGATGCCGACGGCGCCGCGGATGATCTCGCGAATGACGGTATCGGCGCCGCGCATCTCGCCTTCGTACTCGAGCTCGATCTTCCCGGTGATTCCAGGAAGAGCGGCGAAGATATCGCCGACGCGCGGGACGACAAGGCTCTCGCCGTGAAGCAGCGCGCGCCGTTCAGCGTTTGAGAGCACAAGCTCCATGGTGGAGATCGGAAGACGTTGCGAGACGCCGGAGCGCTTGTCGACCTTCTTGTCTTCGCGCGCGGCGAAGGCGATCTGTTCGACGATCTGGCGGATGTAGTGCGGGATTTCGATCTTCGCGGCCGGGCGTTCGGACCATGCCTCCTGCGCGGTGATGCGAATGCCCTCTTCGATGTCCTCGGGGTAGTGCGTGCGGATCTCGGAGCCGATGCGGTCCTTGAGCGGTGTGACGATCTTGCCGCGCGCCGTGTAGTCCTCGGGGTTGGCCGAGAAGACGATGGCGACGTCGAGAGGGAGGCGCACCGGGTATCCCTTAATCTGTACGTCGCCCTCCTGCATGATGTTGAATAGCGCGACCTGAATTTTGCCTGCGAGGTCGGGGAGCTCGTTGATGGCGAAGATGCCGCGATTGGCGCGGGGCAGCAGGCCGTAGTGCATGGTCAGCTCCGAGCCGAGGTCCTGGTTGGAGCGTGCAGCCTTGATTGGGTCGATGTCGCCGACGAGGTCGGCCACGGTTACGTCGGGTGTGGCGAGCTTCTCGACGAAGCGGTCGTCTGGAGTGAGCCAGGCGATCGGAGTGTCATCGCCCAACTTGGCTATGAGGTCGCGCGAGTATTTGCTGATGGGCGCGTATGGATTGTCGCGAACCTCGGAGCCGGCGACGTACGGCGTATGCGGATCGAGCAGTGTGGTGAGCGCGCGCAGGATGCGCGACTTCGCCTGTCCGCGCAGGCCGAGGAGGATGAAGTTGTGGCGCGAGAGCAGCGCGTTGACGATCTGCGGAACGACCGTGTCCTCGTAGCCGACGATGCCGGGGAAGATGGCATCCTGAGTCCCTTTGCTGCGGGCGCTCGCTTGCAGACGGGCGATCAGGTTCTCGCGAAGCTCGTCCTTCACACTGCGGGCGAGGCGTTCGGGGGTGTATTCGCTGTTGCGGAGAGCGCCGAGTGTCGCAGGAAGTGAAGTCGTCATGCCTAAGTATAGATGTTCCCGCAACTGGAAAGCCTCAGCGGCTCAGGTCTTCGCGCAGGGCCTCCATCTCGGCCAGGGCGTGCTGGTTGCCGGTGCGGTTGGCGGCGGAGATGCCGCTGTGCAGCCGTTCCAGCGCCTCGTCGACGCGGCCGAGCTTTGCCATTGTCTGCGCGGACATCTGGTAGGCCGGAACGTAATCGGGATTGTGCCCGATCAGAGTGGTGAATTCGCTGAGTGCGGCCTCCGTGTCTCCCTCGGAGATGTGGGCCATGGCCAGGCCGTAACGGGCAAAGGCGTCTGCCGGGTTCTGCTGGAGTACCTGGGTAAGAAGAGCGATGCGGTCCATAAGACGATGGTGCGATGCCGCGCATGGAGTTGGCAAGCGGCGACAATTTACACTGGTAGGAATGAGCGAAGAGGTTTTGGCAAGAACGGTGTGCGAGTCGCAGTCCGAACGCAGCGAGATCATCTTTCCCGCCGATGCGAACGCGCTGGGAAATCTGTTCGGCGGCAGGTTGATGCAGTACATTGACCTCGTAGGAGCGATGGCGGCCAGCCGTCATGCTCGGGCCACCACTGTGACGGCGAGCATGGACCATCTGGACTTTGTTGCGCCTGTGCGCGTTGGCGACCTGCTGATCCTGAAGGCGAGCGTCAACCGGGCCTTTCGCACTTCGATGGAGGTCGGTGTGAAGGCGATGGTGGAGGATGTGAGGAAGAACCGGCTGCGCCACGTTTCGTCCGCGTACCTGACCTACGTTGCGATGGACTTGGATGGAAAGAAGATTGTTGTGCCGCAGGTGGTTCCGGAGACGGAGCACCAGAAGCGGCGGTATGAGGATGCAGGCCGGAGGCGCGAGATGCGCGCCGGCGAGACCCAGCGCAAGAAAGAGATACGTGGCCTGCTCGGCGAAGAGTGGCACGTCTGAACGAATCGAGGGAGACATATATGGGACACATGGGAGCAGGAGCACCGCAGGGGCCGCAGCCTCTGCCCGGAATAGCGCACGTCGTAGCGGTCGGTAGCGGCAAGGGCGGGGTGGGAAAGACGACCGTCGCGGTGAACATGTCCGTCTCGCTGGCGAAGCTCGGCTACAAGGTTGGTCTGATCGACGCGGACATCTACGGGCCGAACGTGCCGACGATGCTCGGGGCCACGCGGCAGCCAAACGTCTTGGGAGACAACCGCATCGAGCCGGTGCTCGCGCACGGGGTGAAGTTCATCTCCATCGGACTGATCTCGCCTGGCGACAAACCTCTTGTGATGCGCGGGCCGATGCTGCACCAGATCATCCGCCAGTTCCTGCAACAGGTGGAGTGGGGCGAGCTGGACTTCCTGATCATCGACCTTCCTCCGGGCACGGGCGACGTGGTCATCTCGCTGGTGCAGACGGTCCCTCTGACGGGCGCGATTGTGGTTTCGACAGGCTCGAACGTTGCGCTTGAGGATGCGCGTAAGGCGCTCGAGATGTTCCACCAGGTCAAGGTCGACGTTCTCGGCTTGATCGAAAACATGTCGCAGATGACTCTGCCTTCGGGCGAGGTCATCGACGTCTTCGGGGCTGGTGGGACGGAGCGGACGGCGGCGCAGTTCGGGCTGGACTTCCTGGGGGCAGTCGACCTCGATCCCACGATTCGTGAGGGCGGCGATAAGGGGCTGCCGGTTGCCCTGGCAGGGCCGGAATCGAAACTTGCGGCGGAGTTCTACGCGGTCGCCCGGCGTGTCGCGGACAAGGCGCGTGAGAGCGCGTCTAAGAGTGAGGATGTTCTGGAGATCAGTTGATTGAGGCGGTTACTCTGCGAGCTGTTTGACACGAAGGGTAGACTGGTCACGTGCGGGGGGACCGATGGCAGAGCGAGAGCAGGTAACGGCGCGGCAGCGGGCCATCCTGACTGCCATTATTGAGAGCTACATCGAGACCGGCGAGCCGGTTGGCTCCGGTACGATTGCGCGTCTGCCTCATGGCGAGGCACAGGCGATGAGCCCGGCTACTGTTCGCAACGAGATGGCCGAGCTGGCCGATGCGGGCCTCCTGGAGCAGCCGCACACCTCTGCTGGGCGTATTCCTACAGCGCGGGCGTTCCGCATGTATGTCGAGCAGTTGAGCGGTGGCGCGAACCCCCGCATCGACGCTGCCCGGCTTCCCGCGCGCTCGCGCAGGCAGATTGACTCAAGCTTTGTGGGGCTGGCGGGGACGCAGGCGGTGCTGGAGCGCACCTCGCATGTGCTGGCGACGCTCTCGAGCGGCGTAGGGCTGGCGATTGCGGCGGCGGCCGAGGGCGATCTGCTGGAGCATGTGCACTTTTCGCGGCTGGCCCCGGCACGGGTGCTCGCCGTGGTGGTGACCCGCTCGGGGATGGTGCGCGACCGGGTGCTGGCGCTCGACCGCGACCTGACGCTGGGGGAGCTGGAGACGGCATCGAACTTTCTGAATGAGCACTTCCGCGGCTGGAGCGTGGAGCAGGTGCGCTCGGAGCTTGCGCGGATGGTTGAGCGCGAGCGCAGCGAGTACCAGCGACTGCTCAACTCGGTGCAGCAGCTATGGGGAAAGGTTGTTCCGGCGAGCGAGGCGCGAGTGCAACCTGTTTATGTAGAAGGCGTTGCGAACCTTATCGCACCGAACATCGACGGGGAGCGGCTGCGGGAGATGCTGGCGGCGCTCGAGGCCAAGCAGCGGCTGGTTGACCTGCTGAACGCCTACATCGATGCCCGGCAGCAGAGCGTGCGGGTGGTCTTCGACCTCGAGGAGCAGGCCCCGGAGATGGCTGGCCTGGTGCTGATTGCGGCCCCCACCCGGCTGGCCGGTGAAAACCGGGGCACGATTGGCGTGATTGGTAGCAAACGGATGGATTACGAGAATACGATGAATGCCGTAAGCTATCTGTCGCGGGTCTTCGATCGTATTGCTCTGCATCAGAACGAATAATCAGTTACTTGCGACTCTATTGCGATGGCTGTCGGGTTGCCCCGTCAGGGGCTTGCGCAATCGGCGATAATGGTAGAGGAACGAACTATGAGGAGACATAATTCCATGCAGGATGAGACGACCGTGCAGGCCGTTCAGGAGGGTGATGCTGTCACCACCGCCTCCGAGCAGCCAGTGCTGGACGCGGCCGCCGCGCTACAGGCAGAGTTGGACCAGGCAAAGGGAGAGCGGGACCAGCTGCTCGACAGATTGGCAAGGCTACAGGCGGAGTTCGACAACGCCCGCAAGCGCGAGGCAAAGGAGCGTCAGGACTCCCGCGATTACACTGTTTCGAGCACGGTCGAGCCATTTCTCGGCGTTATGGACAACTTCCATCTTGCGCTGAAGTCTGGCGGATCGGGCGAACAGCTCAAGGCCGGTGTGGAATTGATTCTGAAGCAGATGGAAGACGCCCTGCGCGGGCTGAACGTTGTTCCAGTTGAGAGCGTTGGCGCACAGTTTGACCCCAGAGTCCATGAGGCCCTGGGGAGCATCGAAACGAAGGAGTTCCCCGATCACCAGGTGCTTGAAGAGATTCGGCGCGGTTACAAGGTTCGCGAGAAGCTTCTTCGGCCGGCGTTGGTGAAGATTGCCTCGAATCCAGCGATGGTGAGCGAGTAGTTTCAAAGGGATGTGGAAGGCGAGTCTGTAAGGAATGAGTGCGACGTCGAACGTGACCAAGATCGACTTTTATGAGGTGCTGAGTGTCTCCCGCGATGCCTCCGACCAGGAGCTGAAGACTGCCTATCGCAAGCTGGCGATGCAGTATCATCCGGACCGAAATCCGGGGGATCATTCTGCCGAAGAGAAGTTCAAGGAGTGCAGCGAGGCCTATCAGGTGCTGAGCGACCCGGAGAAGCGCGCGGCCTACGACCGTTACGGCCATGCGGCCTTCAACGGCAGCTCCAGCGGAAACGGCGCGGGGCCGTTTGGCAGCGGCTTTGGCGGCGCACAGGACCTCGGCGATATCTTTGGCGACCTCTTCGGCGAGATGTTCAACATGGGCGGCGCAAGGGGCAAGGCCTCGCGCGTGCAGCGCGGCCGCGACCTGCGTTACGATCTGACGCTCGAGTTTGAAGAGGCCGTCTTTGGCGTCGAACGCGAGATCAAGATTCGTCGCAGCGAGACCTGCACCGATTGCAAGGGGACCGGCGCGGCCAAGGGCAGAGCACCCATTACCTGTACGCAGTGCGACGGGCGCGGCCAGCAGAGGTTCCAGCAAGGGTTCTTCTCCGTCGCGAGGACGTGCTCGGTCTGCGGTGGAACGGGAACGATGATCGTCGATCCATGCACCGCCTGCCGTGGCGAGACGCGCGTACAGACGGAGCACAAGATTCTTGTCAAGGTGCCTGCGGGTGTCGAGCAGGAGACACGCATCCGCTATCAGGGCGAGGGCGAGTCGGGCAAGTTCGGCGGCCCGGCCGGCGACCTGTATGTTGTCCTCAGCATCAAGCCGCACAAGTTTTTTGAGCGCGACGGCGATGACCTGCACTGCGTGATGCCGATCTCTTTTCCTCAAGCCGCGCTTGGCACGGAGCTGGAGATCCAGACCCTGGAGGGCGTGGAGACGCTCAAAATCCCGGAGGGAACGCAGAGCGGACGAGAGTTCAAGTTGCGCGGCAAGGGCGTTCCTCACCTCAACGAGCGTGGCAAGGGCGATCTGATCGTCGAGATTCGCGTTCAGACGCCGAACAAGCTCTCGAGGCAGCAGAAAGAGCTTCTGCGCCAGCTCAGTGAGACGATGACGGTTGAAAATACGCCGACGTCACGCGGCATCTTCGACAAAGTCAAAGAGATCTTCAACTAGGGCTGCTTGGACGCGTGGTGGCAACAAAAAGACAACTACAGGGATTCTTCGCCCATTCGCTCCGCTCAGGGCAGGCTCTGCGGGCTCATGACGACGATTGATTGACGCCTCAGAAATGAGAGGACCGATCAGCCCTGAAGCTGGCCCCCGAGGATGGCGATAGCGGATATAGCGGCGGTTTCCGCGCGCAGGATGCGTGGGCCGAGCGTGACGTGCTGCCACTTGTGTTTTGTGAAGAGGCCCATCTCGTCGGCGGTCCATCCCCCTTCGGGGCCGATAGCAAGGGCGAAGGTCGCGCTGCTGACCGGTGATGAAAGAGCCGCGATGAGCGTCGTTGTCTGTTCGGTCTCTGAAAGTAGCAACCGTGTTGTGGCAGACTCACGATCAAGAGCGGCTGCAAGCTGGATCGGATCGGCGATCTCTGGAACTGTCGTTCGGCGCGACTGCTTCGACGCCTCAAAGGTAATGCGGCGCCAGCGTTCAACACGCTTGTGAGATGCCTGGGCCAGGTGCTTTTCAGTGCGCCGCGCAAGGATCGGAGTAATCCCTGCAACGCCAAGCTCGGTCGCTTTTTCGATGGCCCATTCCATGTGGTCGAACTTGAAGACGGCCAGCAGGAGATGCAGCGGAAGAGCGGTGTCAGACTCCAGCTCTTCATGCAGGGTGAAGACGACTTCCGCAGGCTCGCTGGCCGATCCCGGCTGTACACTCACGACCTCTGCCCGGTGCAGAAAGCCTCCAGCCACGACATCGTAAATCTGCCCGGGCACAGCGCGGAGCACCCGTACCAGGTGCTCGGCCTGATCGCCTGTGAGAGAGGCACGATTACCAGACCAGGTATCGGCAATCCAGCGGCGGCGCGTCATTCTTAGTTTGCGCTTTCGCCGCCCTGGGGGGAGGGGGAGACACTGTTGCCCTGCGGAATCGCGGCGGAGAGCATGCCCTGGTGATAGAGGTCGATGTTCAACGCAGCGGAACGGCGATGGTTCCAGGTATCGGCCGAAACGGGAAAATGCAGCAGCACCATACCGTCCGCCGTCCCGCCGGGACTGATGAGGGTCTCACGGAGCAGAGGGGTTGACGACAGAGAACGGAGAGCCGGGAAGGTGACGTAGAGGTTTTCCAGATCTTCCTTCTGGGCGGCAGTCCCCGGAATCGCAGTGCCGTCGGCACTGATCAAGGTTCCTGTGAAGTCCTTGATAAATATAGGGAGATTGAGCCGGTCGCTCATGTTCACTGTTATCAGCGCATACAGGTCGTCCTGTGACCGGTCGCGTCCGACTACGATCGTATCCGATTTGAAGACGGTATGTGCTGGGTAGACGGCAACATGTACGACCTTGATCTCGGCAATCGTGTGCGGCGTAAACCGTAAGAGCAGAGCTATCGCTATCCCAAGCAAAAGAAAGGCGATAAGAACGGGGGCGAGGAGGTTGCGGCGTGCCGGTTGGCTAAACTTGGGTTCGTCCACTGGTGAAAGCATATCAAGCTGTCATCGCATGGCAATAATTTTCTTTTTCGATCGGCGATACTTCGACGCGCTATTTCCCCGCAAGGCGCAAACTATTGATGATAATTAGCTTATGTCTTGCGGACGGCATATTCATCGAGCAGGACTGCGATGAGGGCAGCGGTTGGAACGGCTACCAGTGCACCAGTGATCCCGGCAAGCGCTGTTCCGCACAACAGGGCGATCAGTACTGTCAGGCCCATCAGGTCGACGCTGGAGCGCATGATGCGCGGAATCAGATATGCGTTTTCGAGGTTGATGTAGACCAGATAGAAGCTGATAACGCCGAACATCTTGGTCCATGAGTCCAGCGCGGCTACCCCTGCGGCCAGCATGATCGTAAAGACCCCTCCGGCGATGGGGATGATATTCAGCAGTCCCATGAGGAAGCCGAGGAGGAGGAAATACCTTACATGCAGCAGGCCAAAGACGATGGTCGAACTGACTCCCAGGATAAGCATGAGCAACCCCTGGCCAAACAGCCAGTTTCCAACCTTGTCATCGGCACGCCGCAGGGTTGCATCCAGACGGTATCGCGGGCCGGAAGGAAACAATGACAGAAAGAAGTTGTAGGCGTGCTCCCCTTCGAGCATGAAGTAGATGCAGAGGAACAGTGTGGTGAGAATGTCGAACAGGTGCGTGAGCCAGTTGGGTAACGAGACGACCAGGTAGCCTGCCGTAGCGGTCAGGGCGCTCTCCGCGCGGGATGCGATCATATCCACGCCCAGGCGGTTGGCAAGGGGTAGGGCCTTGAGCTTGGCAACGATCAGCGGAATGCGCTTCGGCAGCTCCGTTGAGAACTGGTTCAGGTCGCGCAGCACCGGAGGCAGGCCGACCACAAAGAAGACAGTGAGCAACAGGGCCACGCCACTGATAAGCAGGAAGATGGCCGCTGGGCGCGAGGGGCGGCGGTCACGAAGCTTGATCTGTGTGATGCGATTGACGGCGGGCATCAGCACGGCAGCGAACAAGGCACTGACGTAGATGATCGTCAGCTCTTTGACCAGGAGCCATGCCAGAAACAGCATGACGATGACGCCGAATGTGAACAGGATGTGGCCGCGGATAATGGCGCGGGACTCCCTTTGTTCCGGTGTAAGGTCGATATTCACAGTAAGGCTATGGCTCCGGCGTTCAACGTGTTGGATGCAGATAGCTTACGGCAGGACATGCGTTTTATGGTTCAGCGCAGCCACAATCGCTTCCACGGTCTGCTCCGGGCTTTGCGCCGCAGTCTCGATCGTCAGTTGCGCAAGCCGCTGGTAGAACGGCCTGCGGCGGGCGAAGCGAATCTCCGCCAGTGCCGGGTCGGCCAGTACGGGGCGGGAGATGTCTTGCAGCATGCACCGGTCGAAGAGCATGGGAAAAGGCGCATCGAGGAAGATGGCGAAGGTGGCCGGTGTCTGTTCAACCAGCAGACGGTTGGTGATCTCCTCTGGAGCGCCGCCTCCGAGCGCGAGGACGGTGTGCGTTCGGCCCAACGCCGAGGCAAGCGCAGTGGACTCCAGCCGCCGAAAGTGCGGTTCGCCGTAACGGGAGAAGAGGTCGGGGATGGTGGCCCCGGTGCGGTTCTCCAGGTGCGCGTCCAAATCGAGGAACTCCCAGCCAAGCCTCGCCGCGAGCAGACGTCCAATGGTGGACTTTCCGGCACCCATGAAGCCGGTCAGAATAATGCGGCGCAGCGATGCAGGAAGATCCGGCCGCAACGAGTTTTTGCTTCGGTTGATCGTATCGGGCTGACTGGAAGACATTCTCTTACTCCGTTCAGGACTCAGAATAAAAATGCAAAAGCCGCGACTTGTTGGGTCGCGGCTCGGGAAGATCGAAGACTCTGAAGTTTAGCGTTTCTCAGAGATACATGCGAGGACTCCGCCGGCCGCAGACGTGCGCCAGTAGCAAAAGCTAAATCGGCCGGAGATGGAGTAGCTCTTCATGCTTTTCTCAGCATATGCCCCGCAGGCGAGGATTTGCAACGGCAAAACGTTCAGGAAGCGGCAAATCAAGGCAACCTGGCCGACGGATGTCGAAGTGACTACATTTTGCCTGGATTCGACGCAAGAGGGCTCTCCGATGTCAGGCTCTCCTGGATCTTCTTCCATACATCGTCGCTGGGTTCATGCGTCGGTTCGAGCAACTGCCGGGCCTGGTCGGCAATGTATTGCAGATCGCGAACCAGGGCAGAACAGTTCTCACATGTCTTAAGGTGCTCCAGCATGATTGGATCGTCGGTAAGGCCTTCAGAGCCTGCCGCGAAGAGATCGGGAAGGTGTTCCTGAAATTCGGCACAAGACAGAGGGACAGAAGAATCGGATTGAAAATTTTGCGAGGTCATAAAGCCGCTTCCTTCAGATCGGCCTGAGTGGTGGACTCCGGTTGTCGGAGAAGCTCCCGTAACTTCAGTCGCGCTTTGTGGAGCTGGGATTTGCTATTGCCCGTCGAGCAATCGAGCATGGTGGCAATCTCGTTATGCTCAAAACCCTCGACATCATGAAGCACAAAAACCATGCGATAGCCCGGAGGCAGTGAAGCGACAGCGCGTTCCAGCGCAACTCGGTCGACCGAGCCCGATAGCTGCATGTCGCGGCTTCCGAAGTCGCGCTTTGGCGCATCCTCTTCCGAAGGGTTGATCGTCTCCTCGAGCGAGACAAGCTGAAGCCCCTTCTTGCGCAGGTGCATCAACACGAGGTTGACTGTAAGACGATGCAGCCACGTGGAGAATGCGCTCTCTCCGCGGAAGCTGCCTATCTTGCGAAAGAGGTGCAGAAACGCTTCCTGCGTCATGTCTTCGGCTTCCGACACATTGCCGAGCATACGCAGACATAACGTGTAGACGCGGCGCTTATGCAGCGCATAAAGCTTCGAAAAGGCCTCGGCATCGCCGGCCTTTGCACGTTCAATCGCCTCGGTTTCGCCGGCGATCGGAGGATTTCGCTTATACAGGCCGGGACCGGCCTTCGCTTCGGTCATTTGCAGGCCTTGAGTCTCCATGGCGTAACTCCGATTTCGTCCACTTTATTCACGGTTGGTCTCGCCTGCTCCAAGCCTACTGTAAACGTGATTAATTTTCATGCAGTCCTGTAAGAATCGGTTGCTTCTTAAAAGGTTGCGTGGATGCCGGTCGCTGGGCGGCAGGCTCAAGCAGTTTCAACCGCTTAGCTGCCGATGAAACGCGCATACAACGTTCTCGCAACCATGGCATCGGTTGTTCCCTGAACGATAGCGCGGCCGTCGGCGAACAGCGTAATCGTATGCGGAGGCCGTTCAAAGCGAAGCAGGAGTTCATTGAACTTCACCTTGCCGTGGGGGGCCAGACGATCACGCATCGCAGCAAAGTCGACTGGGCGATGGTGTTCATGAATCTGCACGGAATTGCGTCCGCAAAGGGTAATGTGCGGGCGGCCTTCTCCGGCCAGGTGCGTGAAGCTGCGCTCTCCGCAGACAGTGCAACCCCGCCGTGGCCTTGCGGTGGAGATTTCAGATCGCTCGTTGGACCACAGGTCGAACGAGAGCATGGTCCGACGCATCGCCTCCGATTGCCCGGTCAACAGCTTGAGCGCCTCAGTTACCTGAACCGATGCAGCAAGGTTGACAGCGGTAGAGAGAATGCCTGCGGTGTCGCAGGTCTCCACCGGGCCGGACGGCGGCTTGGGAAAGAGGCAGGCCAGGCACGCGGTTGGACTCCAGCGCTGGTTCTCTTCATCGAGTGCGCGGGGAAGCACATTCATGGTTGCGGCATAGGCGCCGATGGCCGCGGCGTAGATCCAGGGTTTGCCCTGCTCCACAGCGTAGTCGTTGATCAAATAGCGTGTCTCGAAGTTGTCGGTGGCGTCGAGGATCAGGTCGGCCGAAGAAAAAAGCTCCGCGATGTTGGCTGGAACAAGATCGGTAACGTGTGCATGAACACTGATGGTTGAGTTGAATTGGGCGATCTTGCGGCGCGCTGCCTCGGCCTTGGGGAGCGCCTCGAGGGCGTCGGCTTCGTCGAAGAGCACTTGTCGCTGTAGATTCGATGGCTCGACAAAGTCGCGGTCGACGATAGTGAGCGTTCCTACTCCTGCGCGGGCCAGTAGCGACGCGGTTGCGGCCCCGGTTGCTCCGCAGCCGGCGATGGCCACGTGCGAACGTGCGAGCGCCTCCTGTCCGTGAGGGCCGATCCCAGCAAAGAGCATCTGTCGGGAGTAGCGGTCGCGGTCGTCGATTGCGAACTGCGGCGGTGTAACGCTGGAATCGGTGGCTGGCGGAAGGGGTGGCATACAGAGGAGTTTGTGCCTCCGAAGAAGGCCGCTCTTTCGTAGTATAGGGAATGCGTCGTGTAAGGCGAAACTGTCGATTGAGGGAGATAAAAAGGCGGCGTCCCCGATGGATGCCGGCAGTCGGAACCCTTGCATCAAAGTCAGGCAGCGCAATGATATGACCAGCAAAGAGGATGGGTGTTTTTTTTAGATCAACATCAATCAGGCCGGCCGGCAGGGAAGCTGAACCTTGTGCCGCTGCGTTGCAGGCGTGGCGACCTGAAGGGGTCGCGTTTAATCGTGCTGGTTGTCCTCTTCGCAGTGTCCTGCGTTGCAGTGGCTCAAAATCAGCCGCCTGGCGTGAACCAGCCGCAGGGCCAGGTACAGGAGGAGATGCCCGCTATCTCAACCGGCCCCGGCCTCACAGCTTCAGTCTGGCAGTGGAAGGGCGTCCGGGTCGACCGGGTCGAGTTTGAGGGCGTTACCTTCGACAAAGATGACACCCTTCCATCGGAGCTGACGCAGAAGGCCGGGGAACCCTTCGATCCTGAGAAGGTCCGAGCAAGCACGCGGCGGCTCTTCAACAGCGGCAGATACCGGGACATCACGGTCCGCGCGGTGCGGACTGATGACGGCATGACGCTGATCTTTGCCGGTACGCCGCGCTACTACATTGGCCGCGTCACCATTACGGGTGTGAAGAGCGACCGGCTGTCGTCTCTGCTGGAATATGCAACCAAGTTGAGCGTGGGAGCACCCTACGCCGATTCGTCGATTCCAAATGCCACCGAGGGCATCCGCGAGATATTGCGTCAGCAGGGATACTACGAACCCAAGGTCTTTGTTGGCACGACCCTGGACAAGATCAACAGCCAGGTCGACGTCGTCTATAACGTCGATATCGGCCCCCAGGCGCGCATCGGCAATGTCGCCATCGAGAGCGCTGACCTGGGAATGACGGTTGACCAGTTCCGCAAGAAGGGAAAGCTGAAGCAGGGAAGCAAGGTAACGCGAGATACGACCACCACGGCGCTGAGCCGTCTGCGCAAGGAGTACCAGAAAAAGGAGCGGCTGGAGGCAACCGTCAGCGTTCAGAAGCAAACCTACGTCGAATCGCGCCGCCAGGTCGATTACGACTTCCACGTCAGCCAGGGGCCGCAGGTAAAGGTTGTGGTTGAAGGGGTCAAGGTCTCGAAGAGCCGCCTGCATTTGCTGGTCCCGATCTTTGAAGAGGGAACAATCGACAATGACCTGTTGAACGAAGGAACGCACAATATCCGCGACTTTGTTCAGCAGCAGGGCTACTTCGATGCCACGGTGGACGTCAGGGTGATTGGCGAAGGATCGCCGGAGGAGAGCGTGGTCTTCGTCGTCGATCGCGGGATCAAGCACAAGGTTGTAGCCGTGACGCTGAAAGGCAACAAGTACTTCTCTGACGACATTCTGCGCGAGCGCATGCGCGTAAAGAAGGCAGATCCTTACCAGCGGAGCGGGCGCTACAGTCCGGGTCTTGTGGCGAGCGACGTCAGCGCCATTCAGGCACTGTATCGGGCCAACGGCTTCGATCAGGCGCAGATCAAGACGGATGTTAAGGACAGCGATGAGGCAACCGGCAAGCCCGGAAGAATCTCGGTTGTGTACAACATCATAGAGGGGCCGCAGAGAAAGTTTGGCACTGTCGATCTGGTTGGAGTGGATGCCCGCCGTTTGCAGGATGTCAAAGGCCTGTTGAATACCCAGGAAGGCCAGCCATATTCGCTGGTGACCCTCTCAGGCGACCGTGATACCGTGCTTTCCTACTATCTGAGCCACGGTTTCGACCAGGTAAAGGTCGACGTTCAGCTCAGCAAAGTGCAGGATGATGCGACCCGGACGAATGTCTCTTTGAATGTTGAAGAAGGGCACCAGGTCTTTGTCGATAGGGTTTTATTGTCGGGTCTCCAGTTCACGCGGCCCAAGACGGTTGAGGGTCGCATCAAAGTGCATTCGGGCGACCCTCTTGACCAGAGCGCTCTATTGGAGACGCAGCGCAATCTCTACGATCTTGCGCTCTTCAATGAGGTGATTACAGCGGTGCAGAATCCCGCGGGCGACGCTCCGCGCAAGAACGCGCTGATACAGGTCACTGAGGCCAAGCGCTGGAACGTGACCTATGGCTTTGGTTTTGAGGCGCAGACGGGGAACCCAGGTGGTACGACGCAAACGAACAACAACTCCAGCTACTCTCCAGAGGGAAGGGCTGGAGTTAGCCCTCGCGTCTCGCTCGATGTCTCCCGCATCAATCTTCGCGGCTCGAACGATTCTCTTACGCTGCATTCAACTTATGGATTGCTCGAACAGATTGCCGTTCTCACGTTGCAGAACCCGCATCTCTTCGGTAAGGAAAACTTCTCGGCGGCCTATTCGGGCGGTTACACCAATATCCAGAACATCACCACCTTTGCCTCGTCGACGTTGCAAGGCGACTTCCGCGTTACGCAGAGGTGGAAGCGAACAGACACCTTCATCTATGACTTTCTCTATCGTCGTGTAAAGGTCGACCCCAACAGCCTTCGCGTGTCGCAAGACCTTATCCCGCTTCTGTCTCAACCGGTGCGTGTAGGAGGCCCAAGCCTGACGTGGTTCCATGACACACGGCAGCCGAACCCTCTCGACGCGATCAAAGGCAGATACATTTCATTTCAGACCTTTCTGGCTTCGTCGAAGTTCGGGTCGGAGACGGATTTCTGGAAGCTCGACGGCACGTACTCTACCTACTACCCACTGTTTAAACATCGGTATACGCTGGCGAGAAATACGCGCATCGGATACGAGCATGCGTGGGGAGTCAATCCGAATGCGGGCAGTCCAGTTTGCCTCGGCGTTCTGCTGACCACCAATCCAACCTGCAATACTGTACCGCTGCCGGAGCGGCTATATGCCGGCGGCGCAACGTCGCATCGCGGTTTTGGAATCAACGCAGCCGGACCGCGAGATCTTCAAACCGGGTATCCGGTTGGAGGTTCCGCAGCGTTCGTCAACACGGTTGAGTTGCGGATGCCCCCGCCAACGCTTCCCTACGTCGGCGACAGCGTTAGCTTCGTCCTCTTTCACGATATGGGGAATGTCTTCCAGAATCCTAAAGACATGTTTCCCAGTTTCCTGCGCTTTCGTCAACCCGACCGGCAGACTTGCCGCGACTCGATCTCGCAGACTATTGGCACTTGCAGCTTCAACTACTTTTCTCACGCACTTGGCATAGGCGCTCGCTATCGAACGCCAGTCGGGCCAGTCCGCTTCGATTTCAGCTATAACCTGAATCCACCGATCTATCCGGTGATCGACGACTACAACGGCAAACCTCCTTATGTTGGCGAAGGGAGCCACTTCAACTTCTTCTTCAGTATCGGCCAGAGCTTCTAACGAATGAGAATGTCGATGCACAACCCGATGCGGCGATGGATGGTAGGATGCTTTGCGCCAGTTGTCCTGGCCCTGCGACTCTGCGCGCAGCAGCCCGCTGCGCCTGCACAACCTGCAACGCCGCCCGCACCGCCATCCCAGGTTGTTCCTGGCAACGGCGAGGCGCTGGGAACGCTGATCGACTCAGTCGTCGCTGTCGTCAATGGCGATGTCATCCTCGAAAGCGATGTCGATGAAGAGCGCAGGTTCGAGTCCATCCAGCCATATCGCGGTTCCGCAGCGGAGTTCTCGCGCGATCGCGCTGTGCAAAGACTGATCGACCGAACGCTGATCCTGCAGCAGGCGGCGCTCGAGCCGGAGGATGCTGCTGTTACCGACCAGGCGCTCAACGCCCAGTTGCAGACACTTCGCAAAGATATTCCGGAGTGCGGACAATATCATTGCGAGACTGACGCAGGCTGGGCGAATTACCTGAGCGCAAAGGGGTTCACGGTTAGCGAATTTCAAGACCGCTGGCGCAAGCGGATGGAACTGCTGCGCTTGATCGAAGTCCGTTTCCGCAATGGAATCCGAATCTCCGACGAAGAGATCAAGAGCTATTACGAGACGACAATGTTGCCGGAGTATGCAAAGCAAAAAGTCGCTCCGCCAAAGCTGGAGACGATCTCGCAGCGCATCGAAGAAGTGCTGCTGCAGCAGCAGGTGGGCAATCTTCTGCGTGACTGGCTGAAGTCGCTTCGCGCCCAGGGCAATGTATGGGTGATGAGGCCCGGGGAGGTGGCCCCGTGAGCGATGAACAGCAGACTCCCCCGCCAGAGGACGGCCGCCGCCGTCTGGAAGAACGTATCGAGGAGAAGAAGCGCCAGATCGAACAAAAGATCGAAGAGAGACGCGATCAGGTCGAACAGAAGCTGAAACAGGTAAAGCGCTCCATCACGGAGCGGATTACGCTTGGAACGTTGAAGACGCTCGGATGGATCGCGGTATCCCTGCTGGTGCTCTTCGGCATCTTTGCCTGGTACACCACGACTGCCGACTTTGAGAGCAGAGTAGCCAATAAACTGATCGTCGTGCTCGGTGACGCCACGGGCGGCCGGGTCGAGTTGAAGCGCGTCAGCTTCGATCTGTGGCACCTTGCCGTCGAAGCCGATGGTCTCGTCATTCATGGCCTCGAACCGCAGGGCGAAACCCCCTACCTTTCTGTAGACAGAGTTCTCCTTCGCCTGAAGATTCTTAACTTCTTCTCGCGTGTGGCAGGCAACGGGATCGCTTCTCACATCTCATTGAACTACCTGCGTGTCGAGCACCCGCAGTTTCATCTCATCGTCGATAAGGACGGCAAGACCAATCAACCCGTACCGAAACATCACACTGTCAGTACAGAGCCCGTGACCGACACACTGCTTGACCTGCGTGTACGAAAGGTCGAGCTGGCAAATGGGGTTGCATTAATCAACGAGCGCTCGATCCCGTTCGATCTGGCCGCCCGCGATCTCGATGCTGAGGTTCACTACATCTTTCACACCGATCGATACGGCGCAACGATCGACCTGCGCGACCTCCGTACCAGGCTTGCGAAAGAGCCCGAGGCCCAGTCCAGATTGCATCTTGAGGTGGAGCTCGGCCGCGACACAGCGGAGCTGCAGCAGTTGAACCTGGAGACGGGCAAGGCTTCGCAGCTTCAGGTTCGTGGAACTCTCGCGCACTTTGCCAGGCCGGAGTGGAATGCGAATGTGTCCGGGTCGGTGGAGGTAAAGCAGATCGCTGTCTTAACGGGGGTCGATACCCTAAAGACCGGGACCATTGATCTGAATGTGGACGCACACAACTGCGTAGCAGCGACGCCAGAGGTGGAGAAGAAGCCGCCGCTGTGGCAGCGTATTCGTCCGCGTAGTCGCGGGAAACAGGAACCCCAAGCTGCGCCTGCACTGGACCCAGACTGTCCTTCTACGTTTCTTGTTGCCGGTAGTGCAAAGATTCGCGACGCAGGCTATCGCGATGAGTACGTCGACGTGCGCGGAGTCAATGTCACAACCCAGATATCGATGTCTCCCTCGCAGATGATGCTGCGTGACATCACCGCGGTTTTGCCTGAAGGCGGAACGATCACCGGCGATATGCGCATCGAACACTGGCTGGGTGCAGTCCCTGCCGACTCCACAGCCGCAGATGCAACGGTGAAGGCTGCCTCCTCTGCGGGGAGTGGAAAGCCGCCTGTTGCAACCGCGCCTAAGGTCGAACCTTCGCACGCCTACATCAATGCAACGCTCAACAGCGTGCCCCTGAGAACGATCATGGACATCACTGCCGGCCACTATCCCGATCTTGGTTTCGACACCGCGGTCAGCGGGCCGGCGAAAGTGGAGTGGGGCGGCTCGCAGCGAGATGTTGCCGATACCGTCGAGGTCGACGGCGACCTGACGTTGAAGCCAACGGGCCTGCGTCGTAAGGGCGTTGCTTCAAATGTTCCGGTAACAGGTCACGTTCTTGCGCACTATACCGGCAGCAACGAGACGGTGAAGATACAGCAGTTGAATTTTCAGACGGCACAATCGACTCTGTTGGCGACGGGTATTCTTGGTGTCAATATCGGCGACCCGCTCACCGCGTTGCATGTCGATCTCACAGCTCACGATCTGTCGGAGTACAACCAACTGCTGACTACTCTTGGTCTGGAAGCCAACGGTAAAAAAGGGACGGCTGCAATTCCTGTGACTCTGCATGGTGCGCTGCACTTCACTGGAACAGCCCAGGGGGCTGCGCGGGATCTCGACGTCAAGGGTCACGTCGAAGCGAACAATATAGAATTCGCGATGGGCTCGACCGATGCGTTGATCGACTCGCTCGTCGCGGATGCGGAGTATTCGCCCAATAGCGGTGTTGCAGTAGCGAGCTCGACGATCAGTCGCGGCTCGGCTGTTCTGCATACCTCCGGTACGGTCAAGCCAAGGGCGGAGACCTCGCGCCGGGGTCGTACCGACTATGTCTGGGACGACATGGTTGCGATCGACGCTCAACTGCAGCTTGCCAATGCAAAGGTTTCCGACCTGCTGGAGATCACAGGTCAGCAGCAGAAGGTCCCCGTAACTGGGACCATTGCAGCCAATGCGCACGTCACGGGCACCATCGACGATCTCAATGGAACCGGGCGCCTGATGCTTGCAGATGGAGTGGCCTATGGCGAGCCGTTCGAATCTCTAGTTGCGGACCTCGCAGCGCATGGCAAGGCTGTCGACGCAACGCACGTTGTGTTGAAGCTTCATGGCATGCAAATCGCAGGCGACGGCGGCTACGACATGGGCAGCGAGCATCTGCACGGCCATCTCGAAGGCCACAACCTCGCGCTGGCGAAGTTTGAAACCGTGAAGAAAGCATCCGGCGAGGCCGATGGTCTGCTCACATTCGTGGCTGATGCCAACGGTACCGTGACTGAGCCGGGACTGCGCGCCAATCTGGCGCTGGCCAATATCGTCTATCAGGGCAAAGCCATTGGCGATGCTTCGTTGGAAGCGCATAGCCAGGGCAAGGTCCTTTCCTTTACGTCGAACTCCACTGTCGTCGGCGCCAAGTTGAACCTCACGGGTCAGACTCAGCTAAGGGACAACTACCAGACGCAGGCCAAGCTGACCATTGCGGAGTTCGACATCAACAAACCGCTAACGATGTTCGGCCCCGGAAATATCAAGGCGCAGTCCAGTATCAGCGGAACAGCAACAATCATCGGACCGCTGAAGACACCGAAGGCGCTCGGCGGTACAGCAGAGTTGAACAACGTCGACGTCAAGCTGCAAGGGGTAGAGCTCAAGGCCGCCGAACCGCTGCGGATCGGTCTGCGCGATGGTACTGCCACGCTGGACCAGGTTCATATCGTCGGTCAGGACACCGACATGCGTTTTGGCGGAACGGCCCAGCTTTTCGGCGGAGCGGATCCCAAGGGCGGCAGGCTGAATCTGAAGGGCAACGGCAGTGTCAGCATGGCGCTCCTGCATACCTTCGATCCCGACCTGATCTCCAGCGGCAAAGTTGAATTTACCGTCGCCGCGGGCGGACAGGTGACGAACCCGGTTCTGAGCGGCAAGGTGCAGTTCGATAGCGTAAATATCGCGCTCGACGGAGTGCCCAACGGTCTGAGCGACATGAACGGCACGCTGATCTTTACCGAAGACCGGCTCCAGGTGCAGTCGCTCACAGCAAAGACGGGCGGCGGCGATCTGAAGATCGGCGGATCGCTGCGCTTCCGCAACGGTTTCTACGCAGACCTGACGGCTACAGGCACCTCAGTGCGTGTGCGTCTCTACGGCCTGAGTGCGACGGCAAATGCGAATCTTAAGTTGCAGGGAACATCGCAGAGCTCACTGCTGGGCGGCAACATTCTGATCACGCGCTTCGGCGTTGGCCAGGACGTTGACTTTGCGGCATTTGCCGGTAGCGGAAGCACAGTGACCGCGCCGCCCGATCCGGATGCGGCTGCCAACAAGGTGCATCTCGATGTGCGTGTCACAAGCTCGCCGCAGCTCGATTTCCAAAACTCCTATGCGAAGCTTGCCGGGAATGTGGACCTCAGTATTCGAGGAACGGTCGCATCGCCTTCGATTCTTGGCCGCATTCAGGTCACCGATGGAAGCGCAACCTTTGCGAACACGAAGTATCAGCTTCAGCGCGGAGATATTTACTTCACCAATCCTGTCCGCATCGATCCAACGATCGATATCGACGCGACGGCGCAGGTGGAAAATTACGAGGTCACCGTTGGCTTGCACGGCACGGCAAGCAATCTCAAGCCAACGTACCGGTCCGAACCTCCACTGAGCCAGGCCGATGTCTTCCAACTGCTGGCATTGGGGAGAACGCAGGAAGAGGCGCAGATCTATCAGGAGACGCAGCTCCGCGCCGGGACCGATCCAACGACGAGCGCCTTGCTCGGCGGAGCGCTGAATGCAACCGTGAGCTCGCGTGTGTCGAAGCTCTTCGGCGTGGGTTCCGTCAAAATTGACCCTGCTTTCGTAGGGACGTTGGGCAACTCATCGGCACGAATCACGATTCAGGAGCAGATATCCAAGCAGATAACGGCTACCTTCGCGACAAACGTCAATACTTCGGCGCAACAGCTTATTCAGGTACAGTACGACCTGACTCATAACTCGTCGATTGTGGTTACGCGCGACGAATCGGGAGTCTTCAGCATCGTCTATAAGTTGCGACGGCGCTATCGCTGAGGCAGCCTGCTGCTGCATGCTGCATCGAAACAATAGAGGCCGCCCGGTGTCAAAGAAGGTGGTTGAGGTTTTGCTTTCGGAGGACTCCATGATCGAGCGTAGACATCAGGCCTTTACAGTGTTGGGTTCAGTATTGGGTTTGTGTCTGGCCACTGTTGCAGTGATGGCACAGACCCAGGTTCCGCAGGATTCGCAGATACAGGCGGACGTTTCGAAGGCGCTCGACAGCAAGCGGTTCAAGAATGTTAAAGTCGCCGTGCAGAATGGCATCGTGACATTGACCGGACCGGTGGAACTATATTCGGCGAAGGAAGACGCCGATAACAAGGCGCATCACCGCCGGAATGTAAAGGGCGTGCAGAACCTGATTGAGGTCGATGGCCCGATAGTCGAAGACGTCACTTTGCGCAACAGGCTCGCCGAGAAGCTGACCTACGATCGCGTAGGCTACGGCACGACGGCCTTCAACGCGTTCACCATCGGGGTGCAAAACGGCGTCGTCACACTGGGTGGCATTGCCTACGGCCCAATGGACAAGGATTCCGCGATCAGCCTCGTCTCGAACTTCCCAGGGGTGAAAGACGTTGTGGACAATATCGAGGTTGCCCCAGTGTCACAGATGGACGACCACATTCGTCTGGCAACGGCGAGGGCTGTATACGGCGCTCCGCAGTTGAACAAGTACGCCATCGATCCCGCCAAGCCTATTCGAATTACCGTTGTCAACGGCAATGTCACCCTCTCCGGCGTGGTCGACAACCAGGGCGACAAGGATGTTGCAAACATCAAGGCCAATAGCGTGCCTGGAGTCTTCAAGGTCATCAATAATCTACAGGTAGAGGGACCTGCGCAGGAGAAATAGTTCCCATGGTTCTTAAATTGAAGCCGGGCCGCGAGAGGGTTGCATCCTTTGCGGCCCGTCTTCTTTTAGGATGAAGGTATGGCTTCGTTGTGGAAGAGTACGGCGACTACGCTTGAGATGATCAAGTGGGAGCACTCGGTCTTTGCACTGCCCTTTGCGTTGACGGGAGCAGTGCTGGCTGCCGGGGCGTGGCCGTCACTGCGCGTTCTTGGTTGGATCGTCGTCTGCATGGTTGCGGCGCGATCGGCTGCAATGGCGTTCAACCGGCTTGTGGATGCAAAGCTGGATGCGGACAATCCTCGCACTGCAATGCGAGCACTTCCCGCTGGAACGCTGACAGGCGGCTTTGTTACGGGCTTTGTACTAGTCTCTTCCGCGGTATTTTTTCTTGGCGCGGCGATGCTCAACAGGCTCACGCTTGCGCTTGCGCCCCTGGCCCTGGCAGTAGTGCTGGCTTACAGCTACATGAAGCGAGTCACCCGCTGGTCGCACCTTGTGTTGGGGCTGGCGCTGGGGATTGCTCCATCGGCTGCATGGATTGCCGTCCGTGGATCGCTCGACGCACGCATCGTTGTACTGACGCTGGCGGTGTTGCTGTGGGTCGGCGGCTTCGACGTTCTCTATGCCTGCCAGGACTTTGAGCATGATCGCAAGGTCGGGTTGAACAGTGTGCCGCAGGCCTTTGGCGTCGAGGGAGCGTTCTGGGTCGCGCGTGCCATGCATTTCGGAATGCTGGGGCTGCTGTGCTGGCTGGTGGTTCTCTTCGGATTGGGGAAGGTAGCTGTGGCGGGTGTTGCTGTTGTTGCTCTGCTATTGCTGTACGAGCATACGATCATCTCGCCGAAGGACCTGAGACGTATGAATGCGGCGTTCTTTACACTGAACGGCGTTATCTCGGTTGTCTTCTTCGGGTTCGTTGCGGCGGATGTTCTGCTGCGACGTTAAAGGAAATGGCCCGCCGATACGGGCGGCGGGCCGGTACAACAATCGAACTTACCAACTTAGGATGCGAGACCCCGGCTAAGCGTTGTCTTTGTGCCGGAATGAATCGATCTTTTCGCTGATGCTGTTCTTGATGTTCTGTGCCGTGTTGACGACCTCATCGCGAAGCTGCTCGACTTTCTCCTCCGCACGAGCCTTCAGATCGTCCTTGCTGGCGTCGGCTTGAGCAGAAGCATTGTCACGGCGCTCGCTTGCAGCATCCTTGATTTTTCCCCAGGTCTCTTTTGCCGCGCCTTTGATCTGATCCGCTGCGCCGGAGTTGGCAAGGTTCTGATTGCCAAATGTCTCTCCTGCCTTTTGCTTGATGGCGCCTGCTGCCTGTTCAAATTTTCCTGCGATGGTTTCTTTGTTCATGGTCGACTCCATACTTCTACAGCGGTTGGGCTGCTTTTGCGTGTTGACAGCTATAGAGCTCTGCGGCCGGACAACAGGTTGAAGATAAGAACGATAAGAGCCAGAACGAGGAGGATATGGATCCAGCCGCCCATGGTGTAGCTGCTCACTAGTCCCAGAACCCAGAGAATGAAAAGTATGATGGTGATCGTCCAGAGCATGTTGGCTCGCTCCTAGATGGATTTGGCACAAGAATATCGCGCACTTTGAGCTCATCGCGCCTCGTTCTACGCGGCTTCCGAGTTGTAAGTTGCCTTGTTCTTCCACGAGGTTGCCATTGCTCCGAATAAAATGAAATTCAAACGGAGGCAACCTTTGCGTATAGCGATTCAAGGCGAGGCAGGTTCCAACAGCCACATGGCAACCGTGGCGATGCTGGGCAACGAGATAGCAGATCTGAACATCGTGCCTTGCACGGTCTCGGCCGAGGTGATGGCTCGCGTCATGGCCGGCGAGGTCGATGCCGCTGTGCTGCCGATCGAGAACAGCCTTCACGGCTCAGTCGCTGAACACTACGACCTCCTTCTCGAACTGGATATAAGAGTCGAGCGTGAGAGTCTGCTGCGCATTCGTCATAACCTGATCGCTGCTCCGGGAGTGCTGCTGGGCGATGTGAAACATGTCATCTCGCACCCCGTCGCTCTATCGCAATGCAGACGATTCTTCGCCACGCATCCTGAGTTCGATGTGATGCCTTTTTACGACACAGCCGGGTCAGTCAAACACGTGGTGGCCAGAGGCATGAAGGACACAGCAGGTGTGGCTCCTGAACTGGCGGCCAGGGAGTATGGCGCAAACGTCCTGCTGGCCGGTATCGAGGACAATGAACAGAACTTCACCCGATTTCATCTGATCCGGCGAACGCAGGACGGCCCTTTGCTGCCTTCGAGGGAGCCGGACAACAAGATGAGCCTTGCGTTCGCGATCGACCACAGGCCGGGAATGCTGGTGGCTGCTCTGGAACTGCTGGCGTCGGCGGGGGTGAACCTCACAAAGATCGAATCGCGCCCCGTGCCGGGCAGCCCGTGGGAATACGTCTTCTACGTCGACGGGCGGTTCGATTCTCCGGAGAAGGCTGAGGCGGCGGTAGCTGCGCTGACAGAGCACTGCCGGATGGTGAAGCTGCTGGGGCGGTACCGGGCGGCGGAGTAATGCCCCCCCCATACTTATTCTGTAAAGTATTCAATTAATTGAGTTTACCTGATGGTATCCGGATGAAGTCCTGAATACAGGTAAGTTATCGGCAAAGTATTGATTCTGGACGATTTAACGAAGTATGCTCAAGGGGGAGCCGCCATACTTTGCTTTGTAGTTCCAGTCTAGCAAGCGGAGGGCAGCGAATCGGCAACTTTGCCTGTTGTTATATTTGTTTTGTTTTCAATGGTTTATGCACAATTTGCAGTTTTTGGGGGCTTGACAGGTATGAGATGGGAGTAGAGTGGGAGGCCCACTGTTGAATTGTGGCTATCTGCCGATGACGGCAGAGGCGGCGATGGCGTCTGAATGGAATATATGTTCGAGTTCGGGTCGTTCTGGTAGGGTTTGCGACTTATACAACAGTTGCTGCATCCTATAGCTGATAATTTGATAGAAGGACACTCAATGGCAAACGACTTCGTAAGTGTTATCAAGCCGACGGCAAAGACAACTGAGGGTGGGGAGGGTACAAACGATAAGCGGCCGGTACCGGTTTTGCCGGTGCGCGATACGGTCCTGTTTCCCCATGCTGTGCTTCCGCTAACGGTTGGGCGGGAGAGCTCGATTCAACTGATCCAGTCGCTGGGGGAGGAGAAGTCGATCCTGGTGGTAGCGCAGCGTGATGCTCGACAGGACACCCCGCAGGCGTCGGATATGTATGCGATCGGCACGCGGGCGACGGTGCACAAGGTCGTGAAGATGCCGAACCAGAGCCTGTTCGTCTTCACGGAGGGCAACGAGCGCGTCCACCTGGGCGAGTTCGCGCAGACGACTCCGTTCATGACGGCGGAGTATGAGGTGATCGGCGAGGCGGATCCGGAGAAGACGCCGGAGAACGAGGCTCTCGAGCGCAATGTGGTGAGCCAGTTCCAGCAGATTGTGACCTCGTCGCCGACGCTGTCGGACGACCTGCAGACGATCGCAATTAACATCGAAGAGCCGGGGCGGCTGGCTGACTTTATTGCCGCGTCGCTGCCTTTTTTGACGACGACGGACAAGCAGGAGCTGCTGGAGACCCCCGATGTGGCCAAGCGGCTGGAGCGGATCAACAAGCTGCTGGCAAAGGAGCTTGAGGTCCAGCAGCTGCGCAACAAGATCCAGACGGAGGTGCAGGACTCGGTGCAGCAGTCGCAGCGGGACTACTACCTGCGCGAGCAACTGAAGGCGATCCAGAAGGAGCTGGGCGATCTCGACGATACGCAGAAGGACATTGCGGAGCTGAAGGAGAAGATCGAGGCTGCCGGGATGCCGGAGGACGTGAAGAAGGAGACGCTGAAGGAGCTGGGACGGCTGAGCCGGATGAATCCTGCGGCGGCGGATTATGGCCTGACGCGGAATTATGTGGAGTGGCTGGCGGTTCTTCCGTGGTCGAAGACTTCTTCGGGCGAGGTGGACATCCTGAAGGCAAAGGAGATTCTGGATGCGGACCACTATGGCCTGAAGAAGGTGAAAGACCGCATTCTGGACTACCTCTCCGTGCGTCGTTTGAAGCCGGACATGAAGGGACCGATCCTGTGCTTTGTCGGGCCTCCGGGCGTGGGCAAGACTTCGCTTGGGCGGTCGATTGCGAAGGCGCTGGACCGGAAGTTTTCACGTATCTCGCTTGGCGGCATGCACGACGAGGCGGAGATTCGCGGACATCGCCGGACGTACATCGGCGCGCTGCCAGGACAGATCATTCAGCACCTGAAGAGGGTGGAGGTCAAGGACCCGGTCTTCATGCTGGACGAGATCGACAAGCTGGGGAGGGACTTCAGGGGCGATCCTGCATCTGCCCTTCTTGAGACGCTGGACCCGGAGCAGAATAATACGTTCCGCGACAACTATCTCGACCAGCCGTTCGACCTGAGCAAGGTTCTGTTTATCTGCACGGCGAACCAGTTGGACACGATTCCCGGTCCGCTGCTGGACCGTATGGAGATCATCGAGCTGACGGGCTATACGGAAGAGGAGAAGGCGAACATTGCCATCAAGTACCTGATTCCGCGGCAGACGAAGGAGAACGGCATCACGCCGGAGCAGATCGACTTCCCGATCGAGAGTGTGCGGCTGGTGGCGCGGCACTATACGCGTGAAGCCGGTGTGCGCAAGCTCGAGCAGCAGATAGGAACGATCTGCCGCAAGGTGGCGCGACGCATCGCCGAGGGTAAGTTGGCCAAGGTGACGATTACGCCTGAGGTGATTCACGAGTTTCTTGGCGGGATCAAGGTCCGGGTGGACACGGAGATCGCCGAGAGAACGAAGCGTCCGGGCGTGGCGGTTGGCCTGGCGTGGACGCCTGCGGGAGGCGACGTGCTCTTCATCGAAGCCAACAAGATGAAGGGCAAGGGAGGGTTCACGATTACGGGCCAGATTGGCGACGTGATGAAGGAGAGCATGCAGGCCGCGTTGACCTGGGTGCGTTCGAACGCCTCTTCGCTTGGGCTGGAGGAGGACTTCACGAAGGATGTGGATCTGCACATTCACGTGCCGGCGGGAGCGATCCCGAAGGATGGTCCATCGGCCGGAGTTACGATGGCGACTGCGTTGGTGAGTCTGTTGACGGACACGCCGGTGCATCCTCTGACCGCGATGACGGGCGAGATCACGCTGAGCGGCAACGTGCTGCCGGTGGGAGGCATCAAGGAGAAGTTCCTTGCGGCCAAACGCGCGGGAGTGCGGGACGTGATTCTTCCGCTGGAGTGCAAGACGCAGGTGGAGGAAGACCTGGCGCCGGACCAGATCGATGGCGTGAAGATCCACTATGCAACGAGGATCGAGCAGGTTCTCGCAGTCGCCCTGCCGAAGACGGTGCAGGAGGTTGTGGAGGACGAGGCGGTTCGCGAAGAGGTAATCCACGCTGGAGTGTAAGACTGTGGGTGGATGTTGATGAGAGAGGCGGTTCGGGTTTTACCCGGGCCGCTTTTCGTTTTGGCGGAGAGTTGTTGAAAGCGGATTCTCCGCTTCGCTGCGGAATGACAAAGGAAAGGCGTTCTGTTTTGTAAAGTGGTGACGCGATGATGACGGTTGGACATTCGACGCTGGGGATTGAGGCGTTTTTGCGCGCGTTGAAGGAGAACGGCGTGGAGACGCTGGTCGATGTACGGAGGTTTCCGGGGTCGCGGCGGTATCCGCAGTTTTCACAGGCGGCGTTGTTCAGGTCGCTGGAGGGTGTCGGGATTCGCGGAGTTTGGCGCGAGGGGTTGGGAGGACGCAGGACTCCAGTGAAGGAAAGTATGAATACGGCGTGGCGGAACGAGAGCTTTCGCGGGTATGCGGACTATATGCAGACGGAGGCGTTTCAGCGAGAGATCGACTGGCTGGTGGGGCTGCGGGAGATCGATCGGACGGTGGTGATGTGCGCGGAGGCGGTGCCGTGGCGGTGTCATCGGTCGTTGATTGCGGATGCCGTGCTGGCGCGTGGGGTGGGTGTGGAGGATATCTTCGTAAAGCCGGATGGCGAGAGCGTGCGGAAACCGCGGGCGATGACGGACTTTGCCGAGGTGCGGCAGGGGCGCGTGGTGTATCCGGGTAAGCCGGTGTTGTTTGGATGAGTACTCCTCGCGATGCGTTTGAGCAGGGAGGGAAGTTGGAAGTGAAGGCGAAGAGAGTGACTGGAAGAGGAGCCGCGAAGGCGCCGCGGTCGATGCCGGCGGCGGGAAGAGATCCGAAGGGTGGGCTTACGGAGCTGGGGCGTGAGTTTTATAGGCTAAGAGATGGAGCAAATCTGAAGCCGGGAGTGAAGGGGCCTGCGGATACTCCGGAGAAGATGAGGCGCAAGGGGTCTTTCCTGGTGAGGATGTTTACGAACCCGAGCGGTCCGATGGTGAGGAATGGGAAGCCGACAAGACTGGCGTTGAGCGCGAACGCGTGGGGCGAACCCATACCAAAATCGGTGGAAGAGGCATATGCGCTAGCGGTGGAAGGTAGAAAGTTGTTGGAGAAGTACCGTGAAACGAAAGCGGCGGAGCAGAAAGCCAAGCGGGGCAAGGCCAGAGAGTAATCGTTTTGTGACGAGAAGGAGTCAAAGATCTGAGGTCGCGTATTCTGCTGAAGATGCGTGTGCGTGTGCTCTATTTTGGTGTGTTGAAGGAAACTCTTGGCCGGGAGAGCGAGATGGTCGATCTGGCTGAGGGCGCGTGTGTGGCGGATGTGTTGGCACGGTTTGGGAACGAGGAGCAGATGCGGTCGATTGCGGTGGCGGTCAATCACGAGTATGCGCGCCGGGAGGATGTGTTGCGGGATGGGGATGAGGTGGCTCTGCTGCCTCCGGTGAGCGGAGGTGTTAGATGAGGATCGAAATCGTCGATGCGCCGATTGTTGCAGACGAGATTGTTGCCGCGATGAAGGCTGGCAGCGATGGCGCTGTGTGTGTGTTCGACGGGATCGTTCGCGATAACACGCGCGGGAGGAAGACGCTGCACCTGGACTATGAAGCCTATCGCGAGATGGCATTGGCGCAGATGAATGCGCTGGCAGTGGAGGCGGTGGAGAGGTTTGGCGTGCGCGATGTGGCGCTGGTGCATCGGCTGGGACGGCTGTTGGTGGGGGAGACGAGTGTGCTGATCGTGGTGGCGTCGGCGCATCGCGGCGCTGCGTTCGATGCGTGCCGGTGGCTGATCGATACGCTCAAGAAGACGGTGCCGATCTGGAAGAAGGAACAGTTTGTGGACGGAGCGGTGTGGGCGGATGGCGAGCCGTTTCCTGAAGAGATTGCTCCGGGTGGGCGCGTGTGATGAGAGTGGCGGGAGTGGTGCTGGGGGCAGCGCTTTTGATGCAGGCTCCGATTGTGCGGCGGCCTCCGATGAAGCCGGTGCAGCCGGATGAGGAGTCGCAGCAGCCTGTTGGGCAAGGGAAGACGGACGAGGGCAAGGTCCCGACGATTCGCGTGGAGTCGCGGCTGGTGAATGTGGCGGTGAACGTCGTCGATAAGACGGGAGCGCCGGTGGGTGGTTTGCAGCAGGGCGACTTCGAGGTACTGGAGGACGGCAAGCCGCAGAAGATCGCTTACTTTGAAAAGGAGTCGACGACACCTCTTTCGATTGTGCTGGCGATCGATGCGAGTGAGAGTGTGCTGCGGAACGAGAGCCTGGAGAAGAATGCGGCGAAGCGTTTTGTGAATACGCTGCTGCGCGAGCAGGATGAGCTGGACCTGATGGACTTCTCGGATACGGTGCGCGAGATTGTGCCGTTTACCAATCAGAAGAAAAAGATTGAGGCGGGTCTGAACCAGATCCAGCGAGGAGCGGAGACAGCGCTGTTTGACGCTATCTATCTGGCTTCGGACCGTCTGTCGCAGACAAGAAACGATGCCGGTCGAAGGCGCGTGCTGGTGTTGATTACGGACGGTTCGGACACGGCGAAGCGCTCGCGCTATGGACAGGCGCTCGAAGAGGCGCAGAGAGCGGGCGCGATGATCTACTCGATCATTATCGTGCCGGTGTGGGCGGACGCGGGGCGAGATACCGGCGGAGAGCATGCGCTGGTGCAGTTGTCGAATGACACGGGAGGAAAGTATTTCTACGTGGAAGACAAGAAGGACCTGGAGCCTGCGTTTGCGCGGGTCTCGGATGACCTGCGGACGCAGTATGTGATCGGCTACTACGCTCCGCAGCGGGGCAGAGATACTTCGTTTCGTTCGGTGAAAGTGCGGATGAAGGACCCGGCGCTGGGGAAGAAGTATGATCTGCGGCACAGAAGCGGGTACTACGCGGATGGAAGGTAGCAGCTAGTTTTGTGTATCGCTGCAAGTGAAAATGCAGGTCCTTCGACTGCGCGGCTTTGCCGCTTCGCTCAGGATGACAATCTCTCTCTAAAACTGAACAGCATTTAGAGTTGAAGTAAGAGGGATCACTGTGAGCCAGTTTGAGTTTGTGGGTGTTGCCGAGGGAATTGCGCGCGAGGCCGGGGCGCTGCTGAAGAGCTACTACGAGCGAGGTGTGACGGCCGAGTACAAAGGCGACGTCGACCTGGTGACCGAGGCGGACAAGGCGAGCGAGCGGCTGATTCGCGAGCGACTGCATGAAGTATTTCCCACACACGGTGTTTACGGCGAAGAGGGGACGCGTGACCGGCTGGAGAGCGAGTATCGCTGGTACGTCGATCCGCTGGATGGCACGACGAACTTCGCGCATGGGTTTCCGGCGTTCTGCGTGTTGCTGGGGTTGGAGCGTCGCAGGCCGGGACTGGCGGCAGACCAGGACGGTGAGATGGTTGCGGGTGTGACGTACGACCCGCTGCGCGATGAGATGTTTGTCGCTGAGAAGGGCAAGGGCGCGTGGCTGATCCCCGGCGGCCTGAGCTTGTCGGGGAGGGGAAATGCACGGCGGATTCATGTGTCGAAGGTGAAGACGCTGCAGGAGTCGCTGACGGCGACCGGCTTTCCCAGCCAGAAGCGCCATGGCAGTCCGAACATCCACTTCTATCAGCAGATCACGCTGCGGTCGCATGGTGTTCGTCGCGCAGGGGCGGCGGGGCTCGATCTTGCGTATGTCGCCTGCGGACGGCTGGAGGGGTTCTGGGAGTTCAATCTGAATCCCTGGGACACGTCTGCGGGCGTATTGCTGGTCGAGGAGGCAGGCGGTACAGTGACGCACTTCGACGGCGGAGCGTTTACGCTGGACAGCCGCGAGGTTCTGGCGACGAACGGGCTGATAAAAGACGAGATGGTGCACATCTTTACGGAGATGTTTGCGGGGCGGGAGCTGGATCGGATTCCTACGCCGGCGGAGTTTGCGGCACGGCGGGCTGCAGAGAAATAGGCCTGAAAAGGTCGTACTTTCAGGATGATTTCGGTTTGCAGCGGGAGCGAGGGATGCTGCTAGAATCGTTGCAAGCCCCACAACTGAAACAAGAATTTCAGCGGCGGCACAAGATTCAAGGGAGATTACCAGAATGGCTTATGTGATTGCGGAACCGTGCATCGGGACAAAGGACACCGCTTGTGTTGATGCCTGCCCGGTGGACTGTATCCACCCGAAGAAGGATGAGGCGGGTCACGGAGATTCGGCGCAGCTCTTCATCGATCCGGTCGAGTGCATCGACTGCGGCGCGTGCGTTCCGGTTTGTCCGGTTTCGGCGATCTACGCCGGAGACGATCTGCCTGAGAAGTGGGCAGAGTTCCAGCAGAAGGCCGCCGATCACTACGGCCGGTAGATTGAGTTCAGGAAACGGGAGACGCGCGGCCTTAGGCTGCGCGTTTTTCTTTTGGGGGCATGATGAAGAGTCTGGCTTCAGCGAGCGTAGTAGCGGAGACAAGAGAGAGGCTGCAACGGCTGACGGAGCAGGACCGTCCTCTGTGGGGGAAGATGACGGTACGGCAGATGGTGAGGCATCTGAGCTGTGCGTATGAGGTTGCGCTGGCGGAACGGAAGGTGGAAGCGGTCAAGGGCCCTCCGCCATGGTTGATGAAGTTTGCTGCGTTGCGACTTCCGTTGCAGTGGCCGAAGGGTAAAGCGGAGACGCCGCCTGAGCTTAAGAGAGCGGTCGAAAAAGATCCGTCGGGGCCGTTTGGGGAGCTGGTGGATGAGGCGGTTGCAAAGATGGAGGCGGTGGCGAGCGGCACTCGCTGGCAGGAGAGCCATCCGTTTTTTGGGGCGATGACGTCTGCTGACTGGATGCGGTGGGGATATCTCCATGCCGACCATCACCTGCGCCAGTTTGGACGGTAGACGATGACGCAGCGGCAGGGTGAGGCGATTGTGTTGCGGACGTGGCCATTTGAGGAGGCCGACCTGCTGGTGAGTCTGCTGACCAGGGAGCAGGGGCGCATCAAGGGCGTGGCGCGCCATGCGATGCGGTCGCGGCGGCGGTTCGGCGGTGCGCTGGAGCCGATGACGTACGTCCGCGCGACCTATGCCGAGAAGCCGAAGCAGGAGCTGGTGCGGCTGGATGCGTTCGAGATTCTGTGGTCGCCGCTGAAGGGGCCGATCGACTATGAGAGGACTGCTGCGCTGGAACTTGTCGCCGAGGTATTGGAGGAGGCGCTGCCGGAACTGGCCCCTGAGGACGCGGTGTTTCGGCTGGCGCTGGCGGTGATCGAGCAGATGCAGGTGGGCCGGGTGTGGATGCCGGTGGCGTACTTTGCGCTGTGGATGAGCCGGCTGATGGGCTGGATGCCGGCGCTGGGGCACTGCGCGGCTTGCGGGCTCGATCTGCGTGGAGGGTCAGTATGGTGGTCTCCTGCGGCAGATGGAGTGACTTGCGCGGACGATAAACGCGCGGGAAGCGCGTCGTTGTCTGCGGCGTCGGTGGCGGAGGCTCAGAGGATGTTTAGGACTCCTGTGGAGGAGCTGGCGAAGGAGGAGTGGCCACGGGGGCGGGCGGCGGATCTTCGTCGCTTCGCGGTGGAGCTGCTGGAGCGGCATCTGGAGCGGCGGATCAGGAGCGCGAGGGCACTGGAGCGAGGGTGAGACCGTAGGCGGCGCTTAGCCAGAGAACAGCACCAGCCAGATAACAGCCGATGGGGCTTTGCGGTCCTCGCTGAGAGAGAAATGGGTAGAGCACTGCGATGAGGATAAAGGTTGTTCCTGTGAGGTAGTGGGGTGGGTAGTCGAAGAGGCCCGCCAGCGGTAGAAAGTGAAGACCCACGATGATCATGATGGCCGGTATGATCCACGCCGACAGATGGAGGTTGGCGAGCACATTGCTGATGATAAGGATGAGAATCCATTGGACGGCGTTGACGATATTGAAGATTCGAGAGCGGCGCTTCTCCTGCGGGGAGCCGGTACGGGCTGCGAGGGCGCTGCTGTTTCGCTTGAAGATGAAGTAGGCAAAGGCAAAGAGAGCGATAGCACAGAGCACGACGGGAACGATGACGAGCACTGTTCCGTGGCCTGAATGGACGCAGCCGACGATGAGCCAGGCCGCTCCAAAGAAGGCAAAAAACATCGCTCCGATTGCCCGGCCCGCGCGAACGGCTGAGGGAAGAGATTCAGATGTCATTGAAACAAAAGTATCCGGGCCGAGGTAAGCTCGCAAGCTATTTGAAACCGAGGCGGATAGTTCCATTTAGAATCGTAGAGACCAGTGTCAATTGAAGAGAGAAGCATGTCACAGACAGCAGGGATGAAGGCGCTTACATTTCAGGAGTTGTTGTTCCGGCTGCAGCGGTTCTGGGCTGACCAGGGCTGCGTGTTGCAGCAGCCGTATGACGTTGAGGTGGGCGCGGGGACGATGTCGCCCGACACGTTTCTGCGGGTGTTGGGGCCGAAGCCGGTGCGGATTGCGTATGCGCAGCCCTCGCGGCGGCCGGCGGACGGGCGCTATGGAGAGAACCCGAACCGGCTGTTCCGCCATACGCAGTTGCAGGTGATTCTGAAGCCGCCGCCGGAGCGGATTCAGGAGCTGTATCTCGAGTCGCTCGAGGCGATCGGGATCGACCTGCGCGAGCACGACATCAAGTTCGAAGAGGACAACTGGGAGTGGCCGGTGGGCGGCGCCTGGGGCGTGGGCTGGCAGGTGATGCTCGACGGCCTGGAGATCACGCAGTTCACGTACTTTCAGCAGTGCGGCGGCATGGACCTGGACCCGATCTGTGGCGAGATCACATATGGGCTAGAGCGCATCGCGGGGTTCCTGCAGGATGTGGATTCGATCTACGACATTGTTTGGGCGGTGGAACCGGACACGGGCCGCAAGGTGACGTATGGCGAGATGCGGCTGGCTGAGGAGGAGCAGTTCTCGGCGTACAGCTTCGACTATGCCGAGGTTCCAAAGTTGTGGGAGCATCTGAAGCTGTATGAGGCGGAGTGTCTGGATCTTCTCGACAAGGCCAAGGGCATGTTCGACGGCAAAGCCAGGATGGATGCGCTGACCTTGAAGCGGTTTCCGGTGCTGGGCGCGTACGAGCTGGCGCTGAAGTGCTCGCACGTCTTCAACCTGCTGGATGCGCGTGGCGCGATCTCGGTGACGGAGCGCGTGGGCGTGATGGCGCGGATTCGCACGCTGGTTGTGGGCGTGGCGAAGGCCTACGCGCGGCAGGGTGAGTTGTTGGCGGCAGAGACGAAGGAATTAGTGGCCGGTTGACGGTAGACACTCCCACCCATCGCGATGAGACTGCGATGGATGGGGTACCCGGTCATCTGTGTGGCCGGAAGAGAGACGAGTTAGAGCGTGATGGCGGATTTTCTTTTTGAGATCGGGTTGGAAGAGGTTCCTGCACGGATGATCGCGGGGGCCGAGGCGGAGCTGAAGCGCCGCGTGGTTGCTCTGCTGGAGCGTGAGCGGCTGGTTGCGTCTGGCGCTGAGGCGAAGAGCTTCTCGACGCCGCGGCGGCTCGCCGTGCTGGTTTCGGGTGTTGCGGCGAAGCAGGACGACGCTGCTGAGGAGTTGACCGGACCTTCGGTGAAGGTGGCGTTCAAGGACGGCGTTGCGACTCCGGCGGCGGTGGCGTTTGCGAAGAAGGCCGGCGTCGCGGTTGAGGAGTTGAAGACGGTCACGACGCCGAAGGGTGAGTATCTTGCGGCTACGGCTGTGAAGGCAGGGCGCGCCGCAGCCGAGGTGATTGCGGCGGAGATGCCGAAGGAGCTGGCGGGCATCTATTGGGCGAAGAACATGTACTGGCGCGCGGGTAAGCCCGAGCGGTTTGTGCGTCCTGTGCGGTGGATGATTGCGCTGCTGGGCGATCAGGTAGTGCCGGTGGAGTTCGGTGGAAAGACGGCGGGAGCGGTAACGTATGGGCATCGCGTGTTGTTCGGCGATGCGGCGATCAAGCTGGAGGCTCCGGCGAAGTACGAGGAAGCACTGCTGACGGCGTATGTGATCGCCGATGTGGAGACGCGGCGGCAGAAGATTCGTAAAGCACTGGACCGCGTGACGCGGGCGGTCGATGGCGCGCGGTGGCGCGAGGACCACGGCTTGATCGACACTCTGACACATCTGACGGAGTGGGCTTCGGACCGCTCGGTGATTCTCGGCGGGTTTGAGGCGGAGTATCTTGCGCTGCCCGAAGAGGTGCTGGTGACGGTGATGCGCGACCACCAGAAGTATCTTGCGGTGGAAGACAAGGCGGGCAAGCTGGCCCCTCACTTCCTGGCCGTGCTGAATACCGAGGCAGATGACGCTGGGCTGGGTGTGATCCGGCATGGCAACGAGCGGGTGCTGCGGGCGCGGTTCAACGATGCGCGGTTCTTCTGGGAGTTCGATCAGCGCGTGCCGCTGAAGGAGCGCGTGAAACAGCTCGAACATGTCACGTTCCAGAAGGAGCTGGGAAGCTACGCGCTGAAGACGACGCGTGTTCGCGAACTTGCGGTGGGGTTGGCAGAGCTTGTGACGGCGCGTGGCGGCAAGGTGGATGCGGTTGCGCTGGATGAGGCCGCAACGCTGGCGAAGACCGACCTGACGACGGAGCTGGTAAAGGAGTTTACCGAGTTGCAGGGAATCGTCGGCGGCCTGTATGCGAAGGCGCAGGGAGCTTCGGCTGCTGCGGCGGATGCGATCTACGATCAGTATCTGCCGGAGTCGATGGAGGATTCCGTCCCGCGCACGGTTGAAGGCGCGCTGCTCTCGGTTGCGGACAAGGCGGACACCATCGCCGGGATGTTTGGGCTGGGCATGGAGCCTACAGGGTCGAAGGACCCGTTTGCGCTGCGCCGTGCTGCGAATGGGATTGTGAAGATTCTCGCCGAGAGTGTGCCTGCGCTTCCGCTGACGCTGAGTGAGGTTGCGGGGCGGGCAACCGCGAATGAGGCGGTAGAAGCGAAGGTTCGGGCGTTTCTTGTAGAACGTCTTGAGTTCTATCTGCGCGAGGCGAAGGGGCAGGCCTACGACGTGGTGAAGGCTGTGCTGGCCGCGGGGAGCGACGATGTGCGCGATGCGGTGGCGCGCGCAGAGGCGGTGAGTTCAGTTCGTGGCTCGGCGGATTTCGAGGCGGTGAGCGCGGCCTTCAAGCGGATGAAGAACATTCTGGCGCAGGCGAAGGAGAAGGGATATTTGGCTCCCCGCCCGATCATCGAAACTGGGGACCCAATAGAGAATCGGATGCAACAAGCAGGAGGGAGCGCGATAGATCCAGTATTGGGGAAGTTGTCATCTGCTGCGACAGTGGCCAAAAGCGAAATTGACCGGAATGGCAGGGGCAACTATGTTGCATCGCTCAAAACGATTGCCCAACTGCGACCTGTTATATATGAGTTTTTCGATAAGGTTATGGTGCTCGATCCGAACCCTCACATTCGTACGAGCAACCTTCTTGTTTTACAAACGATCTTGACCGATTCCCAACAGATTGCGGACTTCTCGGAGATTGTGACGGCGGGATAGGTGTTGTGGGTCGTGCTCCGCACGATGCCCACCTTAGCGACGATGAAGCTGTCGCGAAGATGGGGCACCAGTCTGGTTGGCTTTCGCAGGGTCTCTGGCGACAAAGAAAAATACGGGGATTCTTCGCCTACGGCTCAGAATGACGGCATCAGTGGCTGACTGAGGGCAGCATCATTTACGGATGCGAAATCCGTGAGCCGGTCAATTTAGCCGTTGCAGGCGGGCGATGAGTTTTTCGGCTAGCGGTTCGCCGGACTCTGTCCAGAGCAGTCGGCTGGAGATGCCTGAGTTCTTCTCGACCGAGAGGGTGAAGGCGAGGAGCATCTCGACGTTCTTCTGGATGTGCTTCTGCGCGTCTTCGTCGAGTGCGTCGTCGTCTTCGTCCATGACCCAGGGGGTGTCGAGGCCGAAGTCGATGCGGATGTGGCCGTTCTGCTCGTAGGTGGCCTGGTCGAACTCGGGGCCGAAGCCGATGATCTTGACCGTCGAGGGCTGGGGCTTCCAGAGGGCGTCGAGCGCGGCCTCTCCGTTGGTGGGCTCGGGGCGCCAGAGGTTCCACTTCATCTCGAACTCGTAGGCCATGTCGTCGTGGAGCTGCTCGGTGGCCTCGGCGACGGCGTTCTCGATGATGGAGTCCTCGGTGGACTGGGCGCGGTCGTCGTTGACGTAGATGCGCTGATAGACGGGGGACTCGCTAAAGCTGATGGGGTAGACGCTTGCGGCGGCGACCCGCTTTTCGCCGCTGATGAGCGCGAACTGACGCAGCACGGAGACGAGCGCCGCCGGCAGGGTGTCGAAGCGGAAGTTCGGGAACCAGAGGCTGAGATAGAGCTGGTCGGCCATTCGTTTAGTTTACAAGGGGATCGCCGAGATGGAACGGGGCGCCATTTGGGCGGTGGGGTGAGAAAATAACAGGGATAGGCTCACGATGCGTGTTTCGGTAGAGAGGCTGCGGATTTGGTTGCTGGTTGGCGCGGCCCTGCTGGTGCTGGTCGTCACGGGCTTTCTGGGCTATGCGCGCTTTCGGGCGCACCGGTTTCTTACGGAGCTTCCCGCAAAACTTGGCGCCGATATACGGCAGGAGACAAATGGGTTTACCTATTCGCAGACGCTCAAGGGAAGGACTGTCTTTACAGTCCACGCGGCCAAGGCGATTCAGCACAATGATGGCAAGTACACGCTGCGCGACGTGGGAATTGCCGTGTATGGCCATGGGGAAGGGCAGGACAAGAGCGAACGCGTCGACAGGATCTATGGGAAGGAGTTTGAACTCGACCAGGCTACGGGAGTGGTGAAGGCGATCGGCGAGGTGCATCTCGATCTACAGGCACCTGCGGCGAAGGATGCCGGCGGCAAGATGGATTACGCGGCGGGGAAAGACCTGAAGGGGCAGGATGGCGCCGATATGCACGAGGTGGGGCGGGGCGATGCGCGTCTGATTCATGTCAAGACGAGCGGGCTTGTGTACCTGCAGAAGCTGGCCGTGGCGGCAACGGATCAGGACATTGAGTTCGAGTACAACGGGCTGACAGGCCATGCGAAGGGAGCAGACTACAACGCCGATACCGGTCTGCTGAACCTGCAATCGGCGGTGAAGGTGAGCGGGCTGCAGAATGGAAAGCCTCTGCTTCTGACAGCTTCACGCGCGGAGATGGATCGGGTAAGCCGTACGGCGGTGTTGTCGCAGGCGAAGTACGTTACGGTGACCGGAGAAGGTGACGGAGGCAACGCCAGACAGACGGTTGAGGCGCGGCGCGCAGTAGTGACGATGCGTCCCAACAATGGCGTGGAGAGGCTGGACGGCGAAGGGGCCGTGACGGTTACGACAGGCGACGGTGCGCGGATGGTGGCCGACCGCGGAGAGGTGCTGTTGAGCGCAGATGGCAGGCCTCAGTCGGCGCACATGGTGGGCCATGTGGTGTATACCGCCAGCGATGACTCGAAGGATGCGAAGGGCAGCTCTTCGGAGGCCCGCATCGACTTTGACAAAAGAGGGCAGGCGGAGCGCGCGGTACTGAGCGGAGACGTTCATCTGAACGAGCATGTTCTGCCGGATGCTTCGTCGAAGGGCGCAGGCAGCGACCGCGAGCTGACTGCCGCAGTGGTGGAAGTTGGTCTCGTGACGAACGCGCAGGGAAAGCCGCAGCCACGCATGGTGAAGGCAACAGGCGATGCGCGCCTGAAAGTTGTCGATTCAGAGAAGGGTAAGGGGTCACGGTCGAGCGCGATGGCTGCGGAGGTTCTTACAGCGAATTTTGTTCCGGCGAACAATGGCGGTCAGAGGCTGGATGAGGTAAAGGGCAGCGGACGGACGACGCTGGAGAGGGTGAACGAGAAGGGTGCGGTGGAAACGAGCTCAGGCGATGTGCTTCAGGTGCGGTTCCGCAGCAGCCAGCAGAGGGCGGCAGCGGCGTCGGGGTTCGAGGGGAGCGAGATTGCGAGTGCACTTCAGCAGGGCCACGTCGTTGTGACGCGAAAGACCCCGCCGGCCAAAGGAGACGCTTCCGCAGGGGAGACGGACCGCGCAACGGCGGAGAGCGCAAGCTATGACGGCGGAACGCAGGTAATGACCCTGGACGGCGGCGTTCAACTGTCAAATACGGATGGCACGCTATGGGCTGACCGGGTTGCTGTTGAACAAAAGACAGGTGACGCCTCGGCGGCAGGCTCGGTGAAGGCGAGTTACCGGCAGGGAAGCGCGGGCGCGGTTGTGCATGTGCTGGCACAGCGGGCGGAGCTGAAAAAGACAGACGACCTGGCGGTATTCCATGGCGATGCGTCAAAACCGGCGAGGTTATGGCAGGAAGGGTCGCAGGTTGAGGCCCCGGTGCTTGAATTCAACCAGAAGCAGCGCAGGCTCATTGCGCGCGGAGAGGGTCCCGTTGCTCCTATGGCGGTACATGCCGTGCTGGTGAGCAATGGAGCGGGAGGAGCAAAATCTTCTGGTGCAAATTCCGCTGCGCCCCCTGGCAGCGCTGAAGCATCGAAACCGAGTGCTGTGTTGCGTGGGCCAGCGGCGGTGCGTGTGACGAGCCGGGAGATGGTGTACTCCGACGAGTCGCGGACAGCGGATTTTACCGGGGGGGTGCGCGTGGAGAGTGCGGATGGCGTGATGCGCGGCGATCGCGCTACGGCGTATCTCCAGTCCCAGAAGACCGACGTGACAGGAAAACACAGAGCAGGAAAGACGGATTCAGGTGCAGGTTTTTTGGGTGGCAGCCTGGAGCGTGTGGTGGTGAATGGCGGAATTGTGATCGACCAGCCGGGGCGGCGGGGTACCGGCGGCAGGCTGGTGTACACCGCAAACGATGGGCTCTTTGTGCTGACAGGGACGGCAGCCTCGCCATCGCGGGTGGTTGACCAGGCGCGAGGGGCGGTTACCGGAGTCGAATTGAGGTTCCGTTCGGAGGATGAGAGCGTAGTGATTTCTAATGGAGATAAGGGCGACGCAGGACTGCGGGTCCACACCGAGACGCGGGTGAAGAGAGATCGATGAAGACGTTATCGACCGAGGAGATCGGCAAGTCCTACGGAGGCCGGCACGTCGTCAGGGGCGTCAGCCTGAAGATCGAGCAGGGAGAGGTTGTTGGACTGCTGGGGCCAAACGGCGCCGGCAAGACGACGAGCTTCTACATGATCGTTGGCCTGGTGCGTCCGGATGCAGGACAGGTACTGGTCGATGGGCACGACATTACGCGGCTGCCGATGTATCTGCGCGCAAGAAGCTACGGCATCAGCTATCTGCCGCAGGAGCCGTCGGTCTTTCGCAAGCTGACAGTGGAAGATAACATCCTTGCCGTGCTCGAGACGCAGCAACTGAGCTGGGAGGGAAGACGGACGCGCACAGAGAAGCTGATCGAGCAACTCAACCTGGGGCATGTTCGCAAGACGCGTGGCTATGCGCTGAGCGGCGGCGAGCGCCGGCGAGTAGAGATCGCTCGTTGCCTGGCCATCGAGCCGGCATTTATCCTGTTGGATGAGCCGTTTTCTGGAATTGACCCGATCGCCGTGCTCGACTTGCAGGAGATCATCTTCGGTTTGAAGCGGAGCGGCATTGGAGTTTTGATTACGGACCACAATGTGCGCGAGACGATGTCGGTGACTGATCGGGCGTACATTATTAACGAGGGAAAGATATTCCGCGCTGGCACGCCGGGCGACCTGGGGCGGGACCAGGAGGTGCGAAGAATCTACCTGGGTGACAAGTTTTCGATGGATTAGAGCTAAGACAAACACACGGTACAACTTCTGTTGTAAGAGCACCCACCATCGTGAGAGGGTGCGCGTGCAAGTGTTCGCGTTAGACTTGCGCAAGAGAGATGAAGGAGTTGTAGACTGTGGCCTGACAGCCCTCCCCTAGCGTGCTGGAACGTGTCGCGAGCGTGGAAGCGGCATATCTAACAAATCTTGTTTACAAGCAATGAGTTACTGAGGACCCTGAGACGTGCTGCTTCAACCCAAGCTGAATTTGAAAGTCTCGCAACGCCAGGTGCTGACGCCCGGGCTGGTGCAGATGGTCAGCGTGTTGGCCCTGAATAAGCTTGAGCTCAAGGAGATGATCAATACCGAGATCGTCGAGAACCCTGTACTTGAGGAGATTGAAGAAGCGGGGGTCTCGCTGGACGAGCGGGCCGGCATGGAGGGCGACCGCGAACGCTCTGCGGAAGAGGTAGCGGCAGAAGGCGAGCGCGCTGAAAAAGATCCCTTCGACGAGATCGATTTTGGCAACTACTTCCAGGAGTATCTCGATCCGGGGTTCCGGACGGCCTCGAACTTCGAGGAGTACGACAAGCCATCATTCGAGAACTTTTTGTCGCAGCCTGGAACGCTGAGTGACCACCTGATCTGGCAGCTTGGCTCGTTGACTCTGGAACCCGAGGTCCGTGCCGCCTGCGAGTTGGTTGTTGGAAATCTGAATGAGAACGGTTACCTGACGGCGACCGACGAGGAGCTTGCCGAGGCGCTGGCCGGTTTGTGGACAGAGTCGCCCGAACCGATTCCGTTCGAGCGAGGTTCACGCCGCGGCATCGAGGCCCAGCCGTCAGAGATCGAAGCGGAACAAAAGGCCGTCTTGCAACTTGCAGCGGCGGCCGCGGCCGATGAAGACCATAAGGAGCTTCTGCGCCTGGTCCGGGAAGGGCGAACGATTGTCAACAACCTCGACCCGGTGGGCGTGGGAGCGCGCGATCTGCGTGAGTGTCTGACCATTCAGATCCAGGCACAGCAGAAAGAGGCGATGCTGGTGCTGGAGCGGCAGCGCGCCAGGGCCGGAAAGAACGGTCACAAAGCGCCGGAGAATGGTAAGGAAAACAAGCGCGGCGACGTCTTCAGCATTGCGTCGTACATCGTTGCCAATTGCCTGTCGCTGTTGCAGAAAAAAGACATGCGCGAGTTGACGCGCTGCTGCGGCCGCGACGCCGAAGAGGTGCAGTCGGCGGTGGAGTTTATCCGCACGCTCGACCCTCGCCCCGGCCAGCGGTACAACCAGGTAGAGACGAGATTGATTGAGCCCGATGTCGCATTCGTCAAACGGGATGACAAGTATGTCGTTCTTGTGAACGAAGAGGACATGCCCGCGCTGCGCCTGAACCACAGCTATCGCCGGATGCTTCAGGAGAAGCAGACCGAAAAAGAGGTCAAGGAGTACGTCAAGGAGCGGTACAAGTCCGCGATCCAGTTGCTGAGAAACATCGAGCAGCGAAAGAACACGATCGTGCGAACCTGCGAGGTGATCGTGCGCAGGCAGACGGATTTTCTGGAGCATGGTGTCGAGGCGCTGAAGCCGATGATGATCAAGGAGGTCGCCGAGGAGATTGGCGTCCATCCTTCGACGGTAAGCCGTGCTGTGGCCAACAAGTATGTCCATACTCCGCAGGGCGTCTACGAGCTGCGGTTCTTCTTCTCCGAGGGAGTGAACGGTCCGGAGGGCGGCGACCTTCCGCTGGTCCTGCTGAAGCGCAAGGTGAAGAAGCTGATTGAAGAGGAAGATCCGCGCAAGCCACTGACAGACGATCATCTGGCGGCAGAGCTGCAACGCCAGGGTATCCAGGTAACTCGCCGCACAGTGGCGAAGTATCGTGAGGACATGCAGATTCCGAGTACCCATCAGCGGCGGGTACGTTAGTTTCTCTCTTGTAAAACATGTCTGGCGGTTCCTCGCTCGATAGCGTGAGCAGGCGTAATATGTCTGCACGAGGTACCCCGATGAACCTGGACTACACCGGAAGACAGACGACGATCACAAAAAAACTGAAGACGCAGACCGAAGCCGGAGTTGAGCGTATCGCGAAGATTATCGGCAACGCGGGAAACGTACATGTAATTCTGACGACCGAAAAATACAGGCACACGGCCGAACTGACGGTGCAGACGCGCAGCCTGAAACTGGTAGCTTCATGCGAAGCCACCGATATGGAGACGGCGTTGCGCGACGCACTCGCCACAATCGAAAAACAGGCGATCAAACACACCAAGAGGAAGACGACGATCAAGCGGAACGCGAAGGATGGCGTTCGGCAGGTTGCCGTTTCGCATGTGGAAGAAGAAGTACCGGTGGCTGTAGGGGCTGAGCTGGTCAAGGCGGCATCCCGCAATGGAGATGCGCGAAAGGCGGTGCCCATGCTGGTGCACTCCTTCCCCTCGCAATCGCCGCTGGCGGAGCCGCACCTGGTTCGCTCCAGGGACGGCGTCGCCATGCGCCCGATGACGCTGGAGGAGGCGGTAAAGGAAGCCGCATTCCGCGACCGCGAGGTCTTTGTCTTTCGCGACCACGGCGGCCAGGCGATGGTGTTGCATCGCAAGCGCGACGGCAAGATGGAGCTGATCGAAGTTCCTTGAGACGGGTTTGCGTTGCGCAGCCATTCTGTATGAGTGGCTGCGTGACGCGAAGGTCGCAAGCCTTCCTTGACGCGAGGATGCTAGGATTCCAGTCATGCCACGCAAGAGCGCGAAGAAGGCAGCAGAGAATGTAGCCAGGTCCGATGCCGCAAAGGCTGGCGTCAAGACCAAGGGCGCGGAACAGAATAAAAAAGGCGAACTGGTCATTCTGACCGGTCTGTCAGGGTCAGGTAAGCTCTCGGCGCTGAAGACGTTTGAAGACCTGGGATTCTATTCGGTCGACAACCTGCCGCTGGAGCTCGTGCCTCGGTTTGCGGATCTTGTGCGCCAGTCGGCGGAGATTGAACGTGCTGCGCTGGTCGTCGATGTGCGCGAGGGAATGCGGCTGGATGAGTTCCCGGCGATCCTGAAGAAGGTTCGCAAAGTGCTGCCGACGCGGGTGCTCTACCTCGAAGCGAGTGACGAGGCGTTGATCCGCCGGTTTTCCGAGACGAGGCGACCGCATCCCATGGGACGGTCGGACACCGTGGTGAAGTCAATACGCGCGGAGCGGAAGCGCCTGGACCCGATCCGCAATGTTGCCGACATTGTGCTGGATACGACGAAGTTCACGGTGCATGACCTGCGAGCGCACATCGGCGCCCAGTTCGAGCGCGACGCCAGCGACCGCAATCTCACGATCTCCTCGAATAGCTTTGGCTTCAAGAATGGAGTGCCGACTGAGGCCGATCTGGTCTTCGATGTGCGTTTTCTCCCGAATCCGCACTTTGTGCCTGAGTTCCGCAAGCTCACCGGGAAACATCCAAAGGTTGCCAAGTATGTGCGCGACTTTCCGCAGGCGGCCGAGTTTCTGGATAAGACAACGGAGATGCTCAAGTTCCTGCTGCCGCACTACATCAAGGAGGGCAAGAGCTACCTGACGGTCGCCTTTGGGTGTACCGGAGGACAGCACCGGTCGGTGTTTATTGCAGAAGAGATGAAAAAACGGCTGGCTGCGGCAGGGTATCGCGTGAAGACATCGCATCGCGACATGCCGCGATGATCGCGCCCGCGCAATAGAATAGAGAGATGGCCTGCATGAACAAGATCGGGAGAGTGGCGGCTTGAGGCGCATCTGGCGATTGCTGCTCTATGTGCGGCCGTACTCGCTGTACGTGCTTGCTTCTGTGCTGTTGATGGCAATGGTCGGCGCGATGTCTGCGCTGCGCGTGTTGCTGGTCAAGCCCATCTTCGACAACGTGCTGCGCCCCGATGCGGTGACGCACAGCGTCCTCGTCTATGAGATTCCGCGGGTTGGATGGCGGTTGAACCTACACTTTCTAGTGCCCAGCCACTTCCAGAATGCGTGGACAGTGGTGGCGTATGCTCTGATCGTCTCCGCTCTCGTGAAGTCGGTGTGTGACTATCTTGGGACCTATCTCGTGAATTATGCCGGCTTCGGCATGATCACCGATCTTCGCAACGACCTGTATAACGCTGTGTTGCGTCGATCGGTAGCGTTCTTTCAGAAGCACACAACAGGAACCTTGCTCTCGACATTGATCAACGACATCGAGAAAGTGCAGTTTGCGATGTCGACGGTATTGAGCGAGTTTTTGCAGCAGTTGTTCACCTTGCTGTTCACCATCGGCGTCGTCATCCTGGTTGGCGGCAAGATGGCATGGGTGCTGTTGCTTTTCGTCCCGATTGTGATCTCGTCGGCACGGCGCATCGGCAAACGGGTGCGTCAGACAACGCGCAAAGGACAGGACAAGCTGGCCGAGATACAGAACATCCTGCACGAGACCATTACGGGCAACCGCATCGTGAAGGCCTTCGGTATGGAGTTGTGGGAGATGAACCGCTTCCGCAGGGCTGCACGAAGACTCTTCCGCGCGAACCTGAAATCGGTAAGCGTGCAGGCGATCAGCTCGCCGCTGATGGACGCGCTGGGATCGGTGGGGATTGCCGGACTCCTGCTCTTCGGGCGGACGAGGATTCAGAACGGCGGAATGACAGCGGGATCGTTTGTGACGTTCCTGATTGCGGTCTTCACGCTGTACGATCCGGTGCGCAAGTTCGCGCTCTTTTATAACAGCTTCCAACAGGCACTGGGAGCAAGCGAAGACATCTTCAAGTTCATGGACGCGCAGGATGATGTTCGAGAGAAGCGTCGCGCGCATGTGCTCAAGGGATTCAGCAAGGGCATTGCGTTCGAGCAGGTTGCATTCGCTTACGCCGACGACAATGGCGAAACGACAGAGGTGCTGCACGATATCAACCTCGATGTGAAGCCCGGTGAAGTGATTGCCTTCGTGGGGCCGAGCGGTGCGGGCAAATCGTCGCTCGTAAATTTGATTCCGCGCTTCTTCGACGTCAGCGCAGGCAAGATCACCATCGATGGCTACGACCTGCGCGATGTCACGATTGCTTCGTTGCGCGAGCAGATCGGCAAGGTGACGCAGGAGACGGTGCTGTTCAACGACACGGTGCGCAACAACATCGCCTATGGACAGCCGGATGTTCCACTGAGCAAGGTGGAGGAGGCGGCGCGCATGGCCCTGGCGCACGACTTCATCATGAAGATGCCGGACGGCTACAACACGAAGGTCGGCGAGAAGGGCGTGCGGCTGAGTGGCGGCGAACGGCAGCGGCTGGCGATCGCGCGCGCCATCCTGAAGAATGCGCCGATCCTGATACTGGATGAGGCGACCAGCGCGCTCGACACCGAGAGCGAACAGTTTGTGCAGGCGGCGCTGGCCAACCTGATGCAGGGGCGCACGGTCTTTGTGATTGCGCACAGGCTCTCGACAGTGCGCAAGGCAACGAAGATCTGCGTGCTGGAACGCGGCCGCATCACCGAGACGGGGACACACGATGAACTGATGCTTCGTTCGGGAACCTACCGCAGACTCTACGATCTGCAGTTCGGCGACGAAGGTCTTGCCGTTGCGGGGCAGGCTGTGTTGCAGCCTGTGGAACCGGAGGGATTTGCTTGAGCGTGATCTATTCGATGACCGGCTTTGCCAGCGCGCGAAGCTCTGCGGATGCGAAACCAGGGTTTTCAATCGCCATCAAGAGCGTCAACCATCGCTTTCTCGATCTGCACATGCGGCTGCCTTCGTACTGCGACGCGCTGGAGATGCAGGTGCGCCGGTTGCTGAAAGAGACGTTGAAGCGCGGACACATTGAAGTCACGCTGCAGGTGGACAGAAAGGCCGGCGGGCAGATTGAATTGAACTCCGAGCTGCTCGGCGCCTATGTTGAGGCCTTTCGCGAGGCCGCTGCAACTTACGGCCTGGAGAATCAACCGGACCTGAACTCGCTTCTGCGGATTCCCGGCGTCATGACGGCGGAGACGCCTACCGGGGTTGAAGGCAATGCAGAACTTGATGCCGCGGTGATGGCAGCAATGCCTGCGCTGATTGAGAGACTCAATGACGTTCGAGCGCAGGAGGGCACGGCGCTGGCTGCGGAGCTGAGGTCGTCAATGGCCAGGCTGCGAGGCTTTGCCGATGAGATGGCGCAGCTCCGCAACGGCGTTCGCGTGGCTCAGGTTGAGCGCCTGAAGACCAGGCTGGCGGAGCTGACCGGCGGCGCCGGAGTCAGCGAGGAGAGAGTGCTTGCCGAGGCCGCGGTGCTTGCGGAGAAGAGCGACGTTGAAGAAGAGATTGTGCGTTTGAGGACGCATATCGACCGCTTCAACACGATGTTGGACGAGGGCGGCGAACTGGGCAAGCGGCTGGATTTTCTATTGCAGGAGCTGAACCGGGAAGCCAACACGATGCTCTCGAAGACCGGCTCAGCAGCAGGCGACAACAGTTTGCGCATCACCGAGCTGGGGTTGGAGATCAAAGCCGAGATCGAAAAGGTGCGTGAGCAGGTTCAGAACATCGAGTAGGTTGCAGTTACACTGAGAGCATTCAGACAGGCTGGTTGCTGGGAGCAGATGGCGGGAATACTGTTTATCATCTCGGCCCCTTCGGGGTCGGGCAAATCGACGCTGGTGAGCGAGCTCAGAAGGCTCGTCGAAGGGCTGGACTTCTCGATCTCGTACACGACGCGGGCGCCGCGCGGTTCGGAAGAGAATGGCCGCGAGTACTACTTCACAACCCGCGAAGAGTTTGAGCGCATGGTGGCCGCGGGAGACTTTCTGGAGTGGGCGGAGGTCTTCGGCAACTATTACGGCACCGCCGTCTCCGCCTTGCAACATGCGAAGGACCTGGGCAAGGACCTGCTGCTCGACATCGATGTGCAGGGCGCGGTGCAGATGATGCAGAAGATGCCCGAGGCGGTATCCATCTTCATCCTGCCTCCGAGCCCGCAGGTGTTGGAGAAGCGCCTGCGCAATCGCAGCGCGGCCGAGAACATGACCTCCGAGGCGATCATCGAAAAGCGCCTGACGGGCGCGAAGGGCGAGATCAGGAAGGTGTGGGACTACAAGTACGCGCTGGTCAATGATGTGCTCGAAGAGGCTGTCGCGGAGATGCGCGCAATTGTGCTGTACGAGCGCGGCGTTCAGGACGGAGTGGAAGAGCTGGCAAAGGGATGCCGGACCGACACCGCCTCGCCTAAGCTGAAGGCCGTTCTTGATGCCTTCGGCGGATAGTTCCGCAGCGCCAAAACGGTACTTGATCGGCGACTTCCCCAGAACCTGAATGACGCAGTATAAAGGTCGCATCCATATGCAGACTTTTTTTCTACGCTCTCTTTACCTCATTACGTTAGCGGTGACTGGAATTGTTCATGCGCAAAGTGCGTCGGAGGTTGATCCGATGCTGGGCGCGGACAAAGGCGGCAATGTCTTTGTCGGGCCGACGCTGCCCTATGGCATGGCGAAGCCGGGCCCGGACTACGGCGACAACCAGGCAAACTCGGGATGGGAGGCGAGCGGCAACCTGAACGGCTTCTCGCAATTGCACGTCTCGGGCACAGGAGGCGGGGCGAAGTACGGCAACATCCTGGTGCAGCCAATGATGGACGCGGCCGATCCTGCGCATAGCTCGGCTACTCGTGAAGACGAGCACGCTGAGGTGGGATACTACTCGGTCAAACTTGGCGGGTCAGGGATTCACGCGGAGGTAACGACGGCGCGACGTACTCCTGTCTATCGCTTCACGTATCCGGCGAGCGGTCAACGAACGCTCCTCGTCGATGTTGGCCATCTGCTCATGAAGTTGCACGACTCTCCGCATCGCTATCCCGAGGGACAGGTGGTTTATTCCACCGATGTCGAGGTGTTGTCGCCCACGGAGATCGCCGGAGAGCAGGCATCGGTGATGGGCTGGAACATCCAGACCACGCCGATGCGCGTGTACTTTTATCTCGTGACCGACACGCCTGCCGTAGCGAGCGGGACGTGGGAGGACGGCAAGCCGGTGAAGGCAGGAGCGAAGACTGCGAGCTACAAGATGCCCTTCACGATGAAGACGCTGCCCGAGCCTCCTGCGCCGATTGTCAGTACCGGAGCCTATCTGACGTTTGCCGCGAGCGCAAAGCCGGTGATGGTGAAGGTTGGCGTCTCGTTCGTCTCGGTTGCGCAAGCGAAGAAGAATGCAATGACCGAGGTCGCGGGGTTCGACTTCGACAGCACGCGCAAGGCCGCGGTTGCGGCATGGAACAAGGAGCTTTCGACAGTGAAGATTGCGGGAGGCACCGCGAGCGAGCGCCAGCAGTTCGCCACCGGGCTTTACCACTCGATGCTGATGCCGGTCGATCGCACGGGCGAGAACCCGCTATGGCAGAGCGCGACGCCGTACTATGACGACTTCTACTGTATCTGGGACACCTTCCGGTCTTCTACGCCGCTGTTGACGCTGCTGCACCAGGACCGCGTGACGGCGATCCTGCAATCGCTGCTGGAGATTCAAGACCATGATGGGTTCTTCCTCGATGGCCGATCAGGCAACTTTGCAGGACGCACGCAAGGCGGCTCCGACGCGGAGATGATGTTCACCGATGCGTTCGTCAAGCACCTTCCGGGGCTCGACTGGGAGCGCGTCTATCGCGCGATGGTGCACGACGCAGACGTAGAGTCGACGGCCTCGATTCGCTTCGGGCGGGGAGATCTGGATGATTGGAAGAAGCTCGGGTATCTCTCGATTGAACACTCCGACCCGGCGGGCGGACCCGACCGGCCGGGTTCGCGGTCGATGGAGTACGCTGCGAACGACTACGCGGTTGCGCTGCTGGCGAAAGGCTTGAATCACGATGCCGACGCGAAGAAGTTCATGGCGCGCGCGGAGAACTGGAAGAGGCTCTGGTATGCCGACGCCGTCGACCACACCGAGGGCGGCGACGTGAAAGGGTTTATCTGGATGCGTCACGCGGATGGGCGATGGAAGGAGAACTTCGATCCGCACCTGGTCGGCACCTGGTATCAGGACAATTTTTACGAGGCGTCGACGTGGACGTACTCGCTCTACGTTCCGCAGGACGTTCGCGGGCTGATCAAGATGGCCGGAGGTCCGGCGGAGTTCAAGAAGCGCCTCGATCTCTTCTTTGCCACTGGAGAACAGGGGCGCTATCGCTACGACGTTGGCAACGAGCCGGGCTTCCTCTCGCCGTATCTCTACAACTGGATCGGAGAGCAGAGCAGCTCGGCGAAGACGATTCGCGCGATTCTGCCGGCCAGTTATCACACCGGCACCGATGGCCTGCCGGGGAATGACGACTCCGGTGCGATGGGGTCGTTTCTGGTCTTCAACCAGATGGGCTTCTTTCCGGTCGCTGCGCAGGACGTTTATCTGATTGGCTCGCCCACGTTTCCGCGTTCATCCATCACGCTGGCAAACGGAAAGAAGTTTTCTGTCGTCGCGGAGAACACCTCTCCTGAGAACGTCTACATCGCAAAGGCGATGTGGAACGGCAAGCCATATACGCGCTCGTGGTTTACCCACGAGCAGCTAATGGCGGGAGGAGAACTGCGGCTGACGATGACCGATAAGCCCACGCACTGGGACACGGGCACGGCTCCTCCTTCCATGTCGGACAGATAGAGCCGGGAAGCGGCTTTGCCAGACGAAGAATGTTCTGGTAAACAATTGACCAGATATCCACAGATTTTTTCGGTGGAGTTTCGTGAGGCTGAGATAGATTCAGACGCAAAGGGAGGACACACGCATGTCGAGCGAGAGTGCATTCCACAATAAGTACAGCCTGGTAAAGGGCGCGGCGCGGCGAGCACGGCAACTGCAATCCGGTGCGCCGCCGCTGATTACGGCAAAGTCGATGAAGGCTTGCCGCGTGGCCCAGGACGAGATCAGGCAGGGCCAGGTAAAGTACGTGCTCCCGAATGCGCCTGTAGCCTCCGAACCACAGTCACACTAGCTCGCGCTGCAAGGGCTGTAGTCTCCGCGATAGCATAGAGCCATGGCAGGAGAAGCAGAAGAGCAGCTGCGCGCGTACGTGGAATATCTCCGCGACCTGGGCGTGTACGATTTTTACCGCCGGGGTGCGCCGGTTGCTGTGATCGCAGAGGAGCCTGTGTGGCAGGCTTCGGCCGTCGCTGAGGCCGCGGCGCTACAAGAGCGCCCCGCCGCTCCGCCTCCGGCTGACCCTCAGAAGCCTGAACCTGCAACCCCTGCTGCGATGCCGGCGCATCTTGCCGAACAACCCCTGGAGTCATCCATTCCGAAGCTGATCAGTTTCAACGACCTTGCACCCTTGCCTACGGAGCGACTGGCGGCTGCAGACAAGCCTGCGGCCCTCAAGACGATCCAGGAAGAGATTGGCGACTGCACGCGGTGCCCGCTGGCCTATGCAGGCAGGCACAAGATCGTCTTTGCTGACGGCGACCCGAGCGCGCGGTTGATGTTTGTGGGCGAAGGTCCCGGCGCGGATGAAGACGAGCAGGGGCTGCCGTTCGTGGGCAAAGCCGGACAATTGCTGAACAACATGATTACCGCGATGGGCGTGAAGCGGGAACAGGTCTACATTGCGAACATCGTGAAGTGCAGGCCGCCTGCGAATCGCACCCCGGAGCCAGTTGAGGCGACGACCTGCTCGCAGTTTCTGCTGAAGCAGATCGACATAGTGCAGCCGGAGGTCATTGTTGCTCTGGGTGCAACGGCAGCCACCTACCTGCTTGGAGTGAAGCAGTCGCTTGCGGGACTGCGTGGTCGCTGGCATAGCTGTCGCGGGGCCAAGCTGGCTGTCACGTACCATCCCGCATTTCTGCTGCGCGACCCAAGGCAGAAGGTTGAGGCGTGGAAGGACCTGCAGATGGTGATGAAAGAGATGGGGTTGAAGGCTCCGGCGAAAGCGTAGAGCGGCTGTCATCGTGGCGAATCACTATGGCGGTGGGATGCGGACTGTGTTTGCGCGGCAGGAGCGGATGGGGCCGCACTGCGTGGGCGTCAGTTTCTTGTCGAGGCAGACCTCGACGGCTGTGAGGTAGTTGTTGCCGCAGGAGAGTGCGAGCGAGGTGCTGGGTATATCTGGATTCGTCGATGTGAAGAGACCGAGAATCTGCGCAGGTGGCAATGATATCTGGTGGTCGAGCTGCGTGAGCGTTGGTGGAATCCTGACCGATTGCATGGCCTTGCGGGCGGCGGTGAAGAAGGCGTCGGGCGAGAGGCCGGAGCAGGTGCCGTGTGTCTTCCACTCGTGCTGGAGCAGGCCGGGGTCAGGGTAGATGTCGCTGTATTTGGATGGGTCGGCGGGCCCGGGAGCGTTGGAGCAGTTCTGCGGATAGCTTCCATCGGTATTCTGCGGCCACAGACCGTGGAGGACGAAGGCGAGGTGCTGCGCGCACTCGGGCTTGTCGGCGTGGCTGTGGCAGAACTCCGGAGACCAGGAGAGATTGAGCAGGTAGTAGTCGAACGCCTGCGGAGCCGTCGGAGTGGACTGCGCCAGAGCTTCGTCCGCGCGTGCCGGCCTGGGTTCGGGCGTGGGAGCGGGGCGCGGGTTACACGCAGCGGTCGTCAGCAGAAGTGCTGCGAGAAGAAGCGAGAGGCAAGCGGCGGCGGTCTTCTTCATGGTGAGGAGAGCATAGCAGGGAGAGATAGATAGCGGCACAGTGGCGGGAGATGCCCGCGTTGTGTTTCACTTTCTGGCATGGCCAACGTACAGACTCGCCGCAACTTTCTGCTGACGGCACCGCTTGCCGCCGCAGTCGCCTCCCCTCTTACCTCTTCAGCAGCTACGCTGCTACACGCAACCGCCGGAGCGTTGGCAGGCCAGGGAGGCGGTGCGGCTGCCTTTGAATTCTTTCCGGCGGCTGAAATTGCCGCAGTCGTAAAGGATGTGCAGGCCTCGCACGGCACAAAGAACCTGATGACCTCGAAGACGACCGCCATGGCGTTCACGATCAACGAGGAGACCGACAAGGTTGCCAAGGAGTTCGAGTACCACGCACATCGCGACCACGTCTTCCAGGTGCTCTACGGGGAGACTGAGTATCAGCTAGGCGGAACGCCGAAGAACGCGCGCGAGACGAAACCTGGCGAGTGGCTGGCTCCCGAGTCGGAGGGCTTTACGAGCGTGAAGCTGAAGCAGGGTGACTATCTCTCGGTTCCGCGCATGACGCCGCACAAACGAATTACGACAGGGAGTGTAACGTTGCTTCTGATTGCGGCGACCTCGTAGAAACATTTAAATTTCAAGGCGAAGAGCGGCCCTCTGATCAGTGGGCCGCTTCTGTCTTTGTACCGGTTGATTGCAACTTTGCGAGTGCGGATTTGGTATCGCCGCGCGTGGGTTCAAGTTCGAGTGCGCGCTGGTAATTTTTGATCGCTAGGTCTGTCTTGCCGGTTTCGGCATAAGTATCGCCCAGGTTGTTATAGGCATTGTCAGAGTTGGGATGCAGCTCGATACAGCGGTTGAAGACGGCGATTGCGTCGTCATATTTTTTCTGCTTTAGCAGAAAGTAGCCGGCGGAGTTGATGGTCTCTTCAGCGATGGCATTGCTTTTGAGCTGTGGCGCGTAGGTTGTGAGAGTTTGCGCCCCGCTGTGGACGGTGTTGTGGATGAAGCGGACATTTAGTGAGTCGTAGGTATCGTATTTGATCCACGCGAATGCAGGATGATCGCCGCCAAGGGCATCGTGCACAATAGCTGGCGCGATGGAGAGACCGTTGGAGCTGTTGGCGAAGAAGACGACGGCGTTGCGGCGTTTGAGGTCGACGGAGACGAAGGCTTTGAAGGCTCCGTTGTCGCCCCAGTGCCACAGGTACTTGCCGGTGGTGGCCTGTTCGATCCCCCAGCCTAGTCCCCAGAAGAGATTTGTGGAGAGCTTTGCCGGCGCGTGGTCGGTGCAGTTGGTGCAGGTGGGATCAACGGCGATCTGTGCTGTTTCCATCTGGCGCAGGGTGACGGGTTTGAGGTTGCGGCCGCTGAGGATAGCTTCAAGGAAGAGCGCGTAGTCGTGCGCTGTGGTGAGCAGACTGGCGGCGGCATTTCCCTCGTCGCTTCGAATGGGGGTGCGCTGCTGACCCCCTGCGGTGTAGCCCAGGGTGATGTTGGGGCCGGGCACGGAGATGTACGTGGAATCGTTCATGCCGAGCGGCGTAAAGACGAGCTGCTGCACGATGTCGTTGAGCGACTTGCCTTCAATGTGCTCGATGGTGTGTTGGAGGTAGACGTAGCCCTCGCCGGAGTAGCTGAAGCGTTCGCCGGGGTTAAAAAATATCTTCAGCTTGCCATCGTCACCTCGCCAGTTGCGGAAGCCGGTGCGATGGCTGAGGACGATGCGAGCGGTGATCTTGTCGAGACGCGGATCGTTTGCTGGGTCGACAACCCTCTCGCCCCAGTAGTGAGTCAGCGGGGTATCGAGATCGAGCTTGCCCTGGTCGACCAGTTGGAGAATGGCATAGGCAAAGACAGTTTTGCTCAGCGAAGCGGCACTGAAGCGGGTGCGGTCAGTGACGGGCTCGCCTGTCGCGGGATCGACGGTGCCGAAGCTGTGGACCCAGGCAATGCGTCCGTTCTGGAGGAGCGCGATCGAGAGGCCGGGAATGTCGGTCTGCTGCATAAGAGTGGGAATGTCGCGGGAGAGCGTGCCTACAGCCTGCTGTGCAGTTGCAGGGAGGGTTAGAGCGAGGCAGGACAGGGCAATTCCAGTGGTGGCGAATCTGCGGATCATGCGGTCTCCAGGCCTGGTGTGGATTTCGTGATGTGCCCAATACAGCGTTGGATCGATGCGGCGATTATTCTGGTTATGTGTCTCGTTACGTTGATATCGCGCTTCCGGTTCCGTTGGATCAGACCTTTACCTATGCGGTGAATGGGGTGGTCCCGGTTATTGGGGCGCGGGTGCTGGTGCCGTTCAGTGGGCAGAAGCTAATGGGCGTTGTGATGCGGGTGCATGACGAGACGCCGCAGGAGGCCTTTGAGATCAAGCCGGTGCAGCAGGTGCTCGACGATGCTGCTCTGCTGCCGGACGAGCTGATGGATCTGGCGCGATGGATTGCGCAGTATTACGTCGCTCCGCTGGGCGAGGTGCTGCGCGGAATGTTCCCGCTGGGTGCGGAGGTGAAACGTCACTTCGTCTATCGCATCACGGACGTTGGCAGAAAGATTCTCTACGAGGGAGCCGCGAAGGGAGCTTCGCGGCGGTCGAAGCTGAGCCCCGAGGAGCAGAACCGGGAGTACTTGGTGCTGAACTATCTCGAGGGAGGCGAGGCGGCGAAGATGTCCGCGCTGCGGTCGGCCACGCAGGCGAACAAGGCGCTCCTGGAAGGCATGGTGAAGAAGAAGTGGCTGCTGCGCGAGGCTGTCGCCGAGGAGCGCGACGCGCGGCGGTTGGAGAAGATCGCTGTTCTGGTCGAAGATGCGCGGCTGCCCAGGCTGAACTCAAATCAGACAGCGATTCTCGCTGAACTGGCGGCCGTGGGTGGTCGCATGCGAGTCCGCGATCTGAAGGATGCGCTTGCGCGCGAGGGAGTGCCGGAGTCGACGCTGAGTACCCTGGTGCGTCGGGAGCTGGTTCGGGTAGAAGAGGCGCCCGAAGATTTTCACTTTGGTGGCGTGGCAGCGCAGGGCAAGAAGCACGCGCACGAACATGTTCTGAACGAGCATCAGATGGAGGCGCTGGGGACGATTGCCGCGGCGATGGCGAAAGGCGGTTTCGCTCCGCATCTGCTCTATGGCGTGACGGGAAGCGGCAAGACGGCCGTGTACTTCGCCGCGATGCGTCGGGCGCTCGATGCGGGGAAGAGCGCGCTGCTGCTGGTGCCGGAGATCGGGCTGACGCCTGCGATGACGGGGCAGCTTGTGGCGGCGTTCGGCGACGAGGTGGCGCTACTGCACTCGCAGCTCACTCCGGATGAGCGCGCCGAGCAGTGGCACAGGATCAGGGGCGGCGAGGCGCGTGTCGTGGTCGGGACGAGATCGGCGGTCTTTGCCCCGCTGGCGAAGCTCGGCTTGATCATTGTCGACGAAGAGCACGACGGAAGTTACAAGCAGGAGGAGACGCCGCGCTACCACGGGCGCGACGTAGCGGTGATGCGGGCGAAGCTAAACGAGGCGGTGGTACTGCTGGGGTCGGCGACGCCCTCGCTCGAGAGCTGGTCGAACGCAGAGAAGGGCCGTTATGCACTGATCGAAATGCGAGCGCGCGTGATGTCGCGGCCGCTACCCGCCGTCGAGTTGGTGGACATGCGCAACGAGTTTCGCGAGACGGGGCAGGAGCAGATCTTCTCGCGCCGCCTCATCGAAGAGACGCAGGCGACGCTCGACCGCGGCGAGCAGGCGATCATCCTGCTCAACCGGCGCGGCTACTCGTTCGTGGTGATGTGCCGGAGCTGCGGCGGCAGGATCGAGTGCGAGAACTGCGCGATCTCGATGACGTATCACAAGCACCGCTCGGACGAAGACGGCATCGCGAAGCCCGGCGAGCGGTTGGAGTGTCATTACTGCGGCTTCCGGCGTGGCGTCCCGAAGAAGTGCCCGAAGTGCGAGAGCGAGCATTTGTACTACATGGGAGCCGGCTCGCAGCAGGGCGAGGAGCGGTTGCAGGAGATCTTCCCCAACGCGCGCATCGGACGCATGGACCGCGACACCGTGCGCGGGCGCAGCGATATGGAGCGCCTGCTGGCCAGGCTCCACGCAGGCGAGATCAACCTGCTGGTGGGAACGCAGATGATTGCCAAGGGGCACGATGTCCACGGTGTGACGCTGGTTGGCGTGGTGGGTGCGGACTTCGCGCTGGGACTTCCTGACTTCCGCGCGGCCGAGCGTGTCTTCCAGCTACTGACACAGGTCTCAGGGCGCGCTGGGCGTGGTGAGCTGCCGGGCAAGGTGCTGGTGCAGACGTACCACCCCGATCACTACGCCGTGAAGTTCTCGGCGTCGCATGATTACCCCGGCTTCGTTGCCAAAGAGATGCAGTACAGGCGGTGGATGCACTATCCGCCGTATGCTGTGCTGGCGAATGTGGTGATACAAAGCGAGCGGCTGGAGGAGGCGACCGGCTGGTCAACAGAACTGGGACGGTGGTTTCAGCAGGCACGACTCGACAAGGTCCGCGTGTTGGGACCTGCGGCTGCGCCTATCTCACGGTTGAAGCGCATCTATCGCTTTCATTTCGTGCTGAAGGCAGAGAAGAGGCAGACCTTGGGTGCTGCCCTGCGAGCCATGTTGCAGTTCGCAGAAACACGAGAGATTCCACGCCGAAACCTTCTGGTCGACGTGGATGCCGTGCACCTGATGTAGAGGTTGCCGAGTGCAAAAGCAACTAGGTGAGTAGATGCAGCTCTTTGCCGGGCTTGAAACGAACCGCTTTGCCGGGGGCGATGGTGACCTCTGCTCCCGTCCTGGGGTTGCGCCCGATGCCGGTCTTGCGCGGTTTGACGGTAAATACCCCAAAGCCGCGAAGCTCGATGCGATCGCCTGCAACCAGTGTTTGTTTCATGCTTTCGAAGATAGCGTCTACCGCAGCCTCTGCTTTAGTTCTTGGCAGGCCGGTGCGTTCAACAACCCTCTGTATTAGATCTTGCTTGATCATTTTTGGGCCGCCGTCCTTGGGCTGTAGATTTGAAATAACTTACGGGTACTGACCGGGATTAATACCGTGATAGTAGAAATTCGCGGCCCGATTGTCAACGGTAGACCGCTACCGTAAGATGAAGAATCTAATGACAGAAACTCGGTTCTGCGATTGTGCCGCCTATTTTGCCACATGCGGCGCCCCTCCGTCCGGGATAAATTGTTATTGGAAGTCTCACACGTCAGCAAGAAGGGAAGCCGAGTCGAGTGGCCATTAAAAGCGACCGTTGGATTCGCCGGCAGGCGAAAGAAAATGGAATGATTACCCCGTTCAGCGAGAAACAGGTTCGTGAGGGCGTGATCTCCTATGGGTTGTCTTCGTATGGGTATGACCTTAGGGTCTCCAACGAGTTCAAGATCTTTACAAACGTGAACAGTGCGATTATCGACCCAAAAAACTTCGATGAACGCTCGTTTGTTTCCGTGGAAGCCGATAGCGTCATCGTGCCGCCAAACTCGTTTGCGCTGGCGCGGTCGATCGAATACTTCAAGATTCCCCGGGATGTGCTGACGATCTGCGTAGGGAAGTCGACTTACGCGCGCTGCGGCATTATCGTGAACGTGACGCCGTTCGAGCCTGAGTGGGAGGGGTACGTCACACTCGAGATATCGAATACAACACCCTTGCCTGCGCGCGTCTATGCAAACGAGGGGCTGTGTCAGATACTGTTCTTCCAGTCCGATGAGGTTTGCGAAGTGAGTTATGCGGACCGTAAGGGCAAGTACCAGAAGCAACAGGGCATTGTTCTGCCCAAGCTCTAGCGCTTTGTGATGCCAGAGCATCAAGGGCACCGGACTCCGGTGCCCGTTATTTCCCGGGTTTATCTGAGCCATGACTGACACTGTGCCGAAAGAGCATCTGCGTATTGGCTTGATTGCGACCGATCCCCTGCGTGTGCTGGGATTGCAGACGATCTTTGCCGAAGCGAACATCGACGTGCTCTCGTTGTCGGTCCCGGGCGCGCTCGATGCCTCGGGTGTCTCGGTCATCATGATCGACGCCGCCTGCACCGATCACATCTTCGAGCTGCTGGAGACGTTCCGGCGCTCGCGGCCTCATCTTCGGCTAATTGTCATCGGGCTCGATGAATCGCACGAACATATTCAACGCGTCATTGGGGCCGGGGCAAAGGGGTATCTCGCGCACACTGCCCGCGAGAATGAGATCAGGCTTGCGGTTGAGATTGTGAGCGACGGCTCGGTCTGGGCGCCGCGCAAGGTCCTGGCACGGCTGCTTGAGGCTTCGGCCTCTGCCGGGGACATCGGTCCCGCAGCGGAACCGAAATTCACGGAACGCGAGAGCCAGGTGTTGAAGCTGTTGGTGGCCGGACAACCAAACCGGGACATTGCAGCCGCGCTGGGAATCGATGCCGCAACCGTCAAGGCGCATGTCGGGCGGTTGATGCGAAAGGTCGGGGTGGAAAACCGTATCGCATTGACAATGCAGGCCGTAAGCCGCAACCTGATCACGAAATAGCCCGGTAATCAAAAAATAGGAAACGCTCAACACCGAAGGTCTACAGACCTCCGTACCGTTGTGGCGTTTCAAAGACTGAGGCACTCTTTTATCAGCAACACAGACCTGGGAGAGGGGTTGTAGAGAGCGCGCCTGGCGGACCAGGCACTTCTCTACAACCCCCATTTTTTTGCATCTCGACGAACCCAGATTGGTTACCGTACAACACCCAACCTTCTCAAACCATCACATATCCTATTGGAAACAGAAGGTGTTGGTTCTGTTTCGAGAAACGGCTATTCAAGATAAAGGAAGACAGGGAATGACGATGAAGCGTTTGTCTGTGATTGTGTGCGGTTTGGCCCTGACTGTTGCATCGACGGCTGCCTTTGGCGCCAGCGACAAGGCAAAGCTGGTGGAGAGGTTGCAGGACGCCCAGGCCGTTATTACGCAGATTATGGCCGCGCCGGATAAGGGCATTCCGTCGGCAATCCTCTCGGGCGCCAAGTGCGTCACGGTCATTCCCAGCTACAAGAAGGCGGCGTTTGTTGTCGGCGCTCAGTATGGGCAGGGCGTGGTGACCTGCCGCACTCCGCGCGGGTGGAGCGCCCCTGTTTTTGTGCAGCTTGCCGGAGGCAGCTTTGGCTTCCAGATTGGCGTGCAGGGGACGGACCTGATCATCCTTGCGATGAATGACCGGGGCCTTCAGGACATGCTGAAGAACAAGTTCAAGATCGGGGCCGACGCGGCAGCTTCGGCTGGGCCGGTGGGACGCAACGCACAAGCCGGAACCGATTGGAAGATGAATGCCGAACTGCTGACCTACTCCCGCAGCAAGGGGCTCTTTGCCGGTATCGATCTCGATGGCTCGGTGTTGTCGCAGAACCAGGACGATACCCGCGTGATGTACGGCGATGCTGTGCCGTTTGAGACGATTCTGAAGGGAAATCGGGCGACGCCGGATGAGGCGCGGCCGTTTGTCCGTACAGTCGTGAAATACTTTGTCGAAGCGCGCGAAGATAATAAATAGGCCGTTCAGGTCTGATGTGTGACGACGTGGGGGTGGCTATGGCTACCCCCACGTCGTTTCGCAGAAATGTTCAGCGCTCGAAAAAAGCGTGCGGTTATAGACTGAGAGCTTGAACGATTCGAACGAAAAAGAGTCTCTACCCGCGAAGGCCAGTCTGCGCGAGACGCTGGAGTTTGCCGCCGTATGGTTGCTGGTGCGTGCGCTGGGCCTGCTGCCGCGTCGCCTGGCCCGGGCAGTTGGCGCGGAGATTGGCGAAGCAGCCTACGGCGCTCTGAAACGCCTGCGCAAGGTTGGACTCAGGAATCTTCGGCTGGCATTTCCCGATCGCAGCGAGGTTCTTCGCGGGCGGACGTTGCGCGAGGAGTATCGGCACCTGGGCTGGCTGCTCGCCGAGTTCTGCCTGATGCCTCGTTACACGGCGGAGTCGGCGAGCGAGTTTATCCGGTACGACGGACTCGAAAATTATCTACAGGCACGAGACAAGGGAAGGGGGGTGCTTGTGCTGACCGGGCACCTGGGCGCGTGGGAGCTTTCGAGCTTCTATCACTCCCTGATGGGCTATCCCATGGGCATGGTGATCCGGCGGCTCGACAACCCCCTCGTCGACCAGTTTGTGAATAACATCCGTTGCCTGCACGGCAACCGCGTGATTCACAAGGACGACTTTGCGCGCGGCCTGATTGCCTCCATGCGCGCCGGCGAGACCGTCGGAATCCTGATGGACACGAACATGACTCCGCCGCAGGGCGTCTTTGTGCCGTTCTTCGGGATAGAGGCCTGTACAGCATCGGGTATGGCGCGTGTGGCCGTAAAGACCGGCGCGGCAGTGGTGCCCGGCTTCCTGCTGTGGGAGAAGAGCGAGCAGAGATATGTTCTTCGTTTCGGCAAGGAGCTGCCGGTTGTAGCAACGGGCGACGCGGAACGCGATGCGTTGACGAACACAGCTGCGTTTACAGCAGTGATTGAGTCATACATACGCCAGTATCCAGATCAGTGGCTGTGGATGCACCGGCGATGGAAGACCCGCCCTGCCGGGGAGAAGGGAATCTACTGATGGCAAATACTGCGGAGATCGCGCAGTGGGTTGGCGCAGAAGCACAGGGGACTGCGGCGCAGGACATCAAGCGTGTCGCAGGGTTGGAGAGCGCGACGGCGGATGCCGTTGTCTTCGCCATGGACGCTTCGACGCTTGAGCTGGCGCTGGCATCAGAGGCAGGGGCGATCCTTGCTTCGGAAAAGCTGCGCCCCTTAGAGGCACGGCAGGGCGATCCTCGAGTCCTGTGGGTGCGAGACGCGCGCTACGCATTCGCCGTAGCAGGCCAGCGGTTGGACGTGCAGAATCGCGAAACCGGGGTGCATCCTACCGCTGTGATCGGACAGGACGTTGTGATTGGCCCGGGTGCATCGATTGGACCGGGAGTAGTGCTCGGCGATGGGGTCAGAATTGGACGCAATGTAAGGATCGAGGCGCGGGCCACGCTCTATCCCGGCGTGGTTATGGGCGATGAGGTAGTCGTTCAGGCAGGTGTTGTGCTGGGCTCGACCGGCTTCGGTTATGCCCGCAACGCAGAGACCGGCGAATACCTGCTCTTCCCACAGCAGGGCAGGCTGGTGATCGAAGATCGCGTCGAGATCGGAGCGAATACAACGATCGATCGGGGCGCGTTGGGAGAGACGCGAATAGGTCGCGGGACGAAGATCGACAACCTGGTGCACATCGGCCACAACTGCATCATCGGCAGGAACGTCGTGATTGCGGCGCAAACGGGCATCTCCGGCTCAAGTGTTGTGGAAGACGGCGCGATCCTCGGCGGGCAGGTTGGCATTGGAGAGCACGCGACAGTGGGTGAAGGCGTCATTCTCGGCGGCGGTGCCGGAGTGCTGAGCGGCAAGAAGATGCGCGGCAAGGGTGAGGTCTTCTGGGGAAGACCGGCGCGGCCGCTGAAGGAATACCTGCGCGATCTGGCGCGTCTGAAGCAGCGATAGGCAGAGCCATGGCAATTGTGGTGATAGGCGGACACTCGCGCAACGTTGGCAAGACCAGCGTTGTAGAAGGAGTGATTCGTGCGCTGCCGGAATTCAACTGGACGGCCTTCAAGGTTACGCAGTTCGGCCATGGAATGTGTTCGGCAAACGGCGAACCCTGCGACTGTGAGACGGCTGAACACACCCTGGCGGTGAGCGAGGAAAGAGAGAGCGTCTCCGGTACAGACACGTCGCGCTACCTCGCTGCCGGGGCCGTGCGCTCGTTGTGGGTGAGGACGCGCACCGGCGATCTGGCTGAGGCGATGCCACGCATCCGAAAAGAGTTGCAGAAGTCAGAAAACGTTGTCATTGAATCGAACAGCATACTTCGCTTCCTGAAGCCGGACGTCTATTTGAGCGTGCTCGATCCTGCGGTGGAAGACTTCAAGGATTCTGCCCGTCTGTACCTGGATCGAGCTGATGCGGTGCTGGCGCCTGAGGGAGTATTGGGGAGGCCGGAGTGGAAGGGTGTCTCCTTGAGATTGCTTGAGGGCACACCGGTACTGGCGATGCGACCGCCGCAGTATGTCACCGATGAAGTGGTGTCGTTCCTCAAGAAACGGCTCGTTCGATGAAACGGAACGGCTAAGTCCAGGTTGCATTCCGGCAACGCCAATTTTTATGTGGCATTTGGCCGTGCGTGGGGCTACACTCCCCCGTTATATGAGTTGCTGTCGGGTGCGGGCACGATGGACACGACGACGCTGGTACTGGCAAACGGTCTGCTCTTTGCACTCTATGCGGGAGTGATGCTGGTCAATGCCAGGATTGTGGGTGGAACGCGTGGGGCGATGTGGTTCGCGGGCGCAAACCTGCTTCGTGGAGCATCGATGCTGCTTGTCGGGGTCGAATGGATGGACCTTACTCCCGCGCGATACGCCGCGGCAATCAGCGCAATGTTTGCTGTTGTCGGTGCATTGATGCTGCACCAGGCCTTTGCCGACCTGCTTGAGCGCGGCGAACTGATGCGCGGCGTGCAGGTTGCACTGGTAGTCGCAATGGCTGCCGGTTCAACGCTGATGATCCTCTTTCCATCGCTGGAATTTCTTCTTGGAGTGATGCTCTGCGGGGTCTTGAGTCTCCAGTTTGCGGTGATCGCTCTTCTGGTGTTCCGGTTTTCCGGTGAGGGGGTAGGTCCGGCGGGGTGGCTAACCGGACTTGCACTGCTGTTCTATGCCTTCATGTTGATGTTGCGGGCAGTCCTCTCCACCAAATTCGGCATAAAGACGCTGAATATCTCTGCGCCAATCATTCCGGTCTGGCTGATGGCGTGCATCGTGACCAGCGCCGCCACCGCGTTCGGCTTTATGTCGCTTTCCACGGCGAAGCTGCGTGTTGAGCTTCTGTGGAGAGCGCAGGTTGACGAGTTGACCGGTCTGCTCAATCGCTGGGCATTGAAGCGTATGGTGATGCGCGAGATCGAACGGTGCAGGCGAAGAAAGAGCTCCCTTGCTGTCATCATGATCGACCTTGATGGCTTGAAACGGGTGAACGATACGACGGGGCACAGCTCTGGCGATGTAATGTTGCAGGCTGTAGCTGGGGTGTTGCACGAGGCGGTGCGCGAGCAGGACTCCGTGGCGCGCATGGGAGGCGATGAGTTTTGCGTGCTCCTGTCGGAGACATCGCTAGACGAGGCGATCATTGTCGCCGAAAGGCTGCGAGAAGAGATTCAAGGCCTCATCGTCAACTATCGGGGTGAGACGGTGAGGACCGGGGCGAGTCTCGGCGTGGCATCGTCCGATGTCTGTGGGCTGGGCTGGCAACTGCTGATGGACTCCAGTGATTCGGCGCTCTATCGGGCAAAGCGCGACGGCAGAAACCGTGTCGTAGCGGCAAAGAAAGAGAGCGCCGCAGAAATTTCCACGCAGGTGGAGAGAGCGTCGTTCATCGGTGAGCGGAGCAAACTTGCAAATTAGATAGACTGCACGGGAAGAACCATCAGGTCATCGACAAGTCCAACCTCTTTTTGAACAAAAGGCTCGGCGTACCGTACGCCTGCCAGAAGTCCATAATGTCTTGCGGTTGCGAAGGTGCGTTCGCGGATTTCTTCTCCAGGAACGAAGAGCGATCCTCCTGCTGCCTGGTTGGCGTACTGCGACCGGTAGGCCAGCAAAGATTGCAGCCGCTGCTCCATATACAGAGTAATGTCGACGACAAAACTCGGCCGCACATCCGCATAAAGCGAGGCGTAAAGAATCTTGTATGGGCGATGCGGCGCGTCCGTGCTTCCGGGGATTTCCACCTTGCTGAGGCCGCTGACAAAACAGGCCTCGTAGCCGAGCGTAGCTGTGGTGTAGTGGTCCGGGTGACGACCTTGCCAGTAAGGCAGAATGACCACGCGCGGACGTAGTCTGCGAATCACCGAGGCGATCTTCAGGCGATTGGCCAGTGTGTTCTCGACGTTGCTGTCGGGCAGGTCGAGCGCCTCGCGATGCTCGACGTTCAGGATGCGCGCTGCTTCTTCAGCTTCGGCCTGGCGCTCTGCCGCCGTTCCACGAGTGCCGGACTCGCCCTGCGTCAGATCGAGGATGCCTGTCCGCCACCCCCGCGCGTGCATGGCGAGCAGAGTGCCGCCACATGTCTGTTCCACATCGTCCCGATGCGCGGCAATGGCGAGAATGTCAGTGGGGCAGGGAGTAGGGGGTAGGGAATGGGGAGTAGAGGACATGGCTAGAGTTTAGTTTGCTGCTTCGCCGACGCGGTAGAGACTGCGCGTCATCTCGATCGCCCTTTGCCAGACCTTGAGATCGCGGCAGGACTCCACCATCCGGCTTTCTACTCCCTACACCCTGTTTCTAATTCGCGTCGTTGGTAACCGCGTCGAGAAAGGCAACGTCGAGCGCTGTGCCCTGGACCGTGATGAGGGAGTTGTCGATCTCGGAGCCGTCGGCCGTGTTGAAAGCGTGAACCTGGCCGCCGTAAGCGGTGTACATCTTGTGCTTATTCTGCACCCAGCAGAGGCCTGTCAGGTCGCCGTAGTAATACTGGTTCTCGTTCGCGTTGGGATACGGCACATGCGAGTTTGGGTCGGATGGATTGACCGAGGGAACAATTGCTGCCGTCTTGGCTCCCATATCAAAGCGGGTGAGGCAGTTGTAGTTCTGATTCAGCTTGGCGCGCTCGCCCGTGGCACAACCCTGCGAGCCGATCCAGAGCGTGTTGTCGTCGCCAAAGAGCAGCTTGGTATGGTAGCCGTCGGAGATGGAGTACTGGCCCGTGACGGTGTTGCTGGCCAGGTCCATCGTCGAGAGGAAGCCTGTGAAGAGGCCGTCAGGCTGCAATTGTTGCCCGGCTATATAAAGCGTTGTTCCGTTGGATAGAACCGCGGTTGCGCCGCCCGGCACCGCCACGCTTCCCGTTACAGGCGACGGATAGCTTGTGGATGTCGGAAAATTGTCGATGCGCAGCGCTCCCTGCTGCAGCATGGTGAGGCTCGACGCGTTGCCGCCGCACTCCTGCCCGCAGTTCAAGACGTAGGCCGTTGAACCATCAAGAGAGAAGTAAGCTCCCACTGGGCGGTCGAGGCTGGGTTTGGTCGTGCTGTCAGGCACCGGGACGACGCAATAGACCGGCAGCGCGAGCGGCTGGCAGTCCACCGCGCCGGGGACCGCGGGCTGGTTGGCATTCAGCTTGATCAGCCGGTAAAGCGTATTCGAGTTGCGCACCATCGCAAGAACGACCGTGTCGCCCTGGTTGGCTGCAACGCGATAAACGTTCGGCAGGTTCAGAGCAAATGTCCTGCCAGTGGTGTTATCGATGACGACAAACACGCCCGATGCCGATACCGCTGCGTAGACGTGATTGAATCCCAGGGGGACAGCAATGGAGTCGGTGTTTGCCGGCAGCGTTCCACCCGAGCCTGAAGAGGCTTCTTTACCGTAGTCGACCTTGGTCAGGCTGCCGTCGTTCCTCGAATACACATAACCCAGGACCTGCTCCGGGAAGTTGAAGATCATCGAGGGGTAGCCCGCTGCGTATCCAGAGATGGAGAAGGTAGTGTTCGCGTTGAAGACGCTTCCGCGAATGTCGCGCTTGGCGTCAAGAATCTGCAAGCTGCCCAGACCGCCGTTCACCGTCAGGCCAACCATCACGCGGGTATCCAGCTTGCTTGGTGGAATTGGCCGGTTGGCAAAGGTGTACTGCGGAAACTTGTAGTAGCGCACACCGCACGAAGACAAGCCGAACGCGACCATGGCGAGAAGCAGGCCGCAGAATACCTGGGCGCAGAACGACTGGGAAAGGAGACTACGATTCTTCAACGGTGACTAACTCCGAACTGCGCTTGTGGGGCGTGGTTTGGGGCCTGGGAAGGCCGCGATTCCATCGCCCAAGTATAACAAACGGAACCCCCGATACGACGTAGGGTTGCGGTCTGGATCGCCCGTTTGGACGGAAGACCGCCGTAGCTTAAAATAGCCGCACGACCGCCGAAAAGAGGACAATGACCAACGCTTTGAACGCAGAGAAGAGTGTCGCCGGGGTGCGGCGGCTGTTTCAGGGATCGCCTGTGCTATGCGACGGCGCCATGGGCACGATGCTCTACGCCCGCGGTGTCTTCATTAATCGCTGCTATGACGAACTGAACCTGACGCAGCCGGAGACCGTCCGCGCCATCCACCAGGAGTATCTTCAGGCCGGGGCCGAGGTCATCGAGACCAACACCTTCGGCGCAAACGCCTACCGGTTGGAGCACTACGGTCTCCGCGACAAGGTCGCCCAGATCAACACCTCCGGCGTTCGCCTGGCGCGCGAGTGCGTCAACCAGATCCGCGAGAAGCAGGCGGCAGAGGCTTACGTTGCCGGAGCTATCGGGCCGCTTGGTGTTCGTCTTGAGCCGCTCGGCAAGGTCGGCCTCGACGAGGCGCGTGCAGCCTTTGCTGAGCAGATTGCCGCGCTGGTGGAGGGCGGACCGGGCGTGGGAGCCGACCTGCTGAGCATCGAAACCATGACCTCGTTGACCGAGGCCGAGCAGGCTGTCGCCGCCGCTCGCGCCGTCGCTCCCGATGTTCCTGTGATCGTGATGGTGACGGTCGACGAAGAGGGCAACTGTCTCGACGGTACTTCGGCCGAGACAGCGGCCGAGCGCCTGACTGCTACAGGTGCGGACGCGATCGGATGTAACTGTAGCGCCGGTCCCGCGACGGTGTTGAGCGTGATTGAACGTATGCGTCCGTTGACGTCGCTCCCTCTGGCAGCCATGCCGAATGCGGGAATCCCCCGCGCGGTTGAGGGCAGGACGATCTATCTGACCTCTCCCGAGTACATGGCCAGCTTTACCCGCAAGCTGGTGAAAGCTGGTGTGTCGCTGGTCGGCGGCTGCTGCGGAACGACACCCAGCTACACGCGGGCGATGAAAAGCGCCCTTCGTGCGATGGACGCGATGGACGCCGGAGCGCAGGTGATCGAACGCCGCGCCGAGCCGCACACGGAGAACAAGATTGCGCCACCCCTACTGGCGCAGCGTTCCAAGATCGGAGCCATGGTGGCCGCCGGCGAATTCGTCTCGATGGTGGAGATTGTTCCGCCCAAGGGAATCGACTGCACGAAGGAGATCGAGGGAGCATCGCAGTTGCACAAGCTCGGCGTCGACGCGATCAATGTGCCCGACTCGCCGCGAGCCAGCGCCCGCATGAGCGCGCAGAGCCTGTGCGTGCAGATACAGCAGCATGTCGGCATCGAGACGATCCTTCACTACACGTGCCGCGATAGAAACGTGCTGAGCATCCAGAGCGACCTGATCGGAGCATCCTCGATCGGACTTAAGAACATCCTCTGCCTTACAGGCGATCCGCCAAAGCTGGGCAACTATCCGGACGCGACGGCAGTCTTCGATGTGGATGCCATTGGGTTGGTGAACATCGTTCGCAACCTGAACTACGGCCTCGATATCGGCAAGAACTCCATCGGAACTTCGACGGGATTCACCATCTCTGTTGCTGCGAATCCTGGCGTCCCCGACATTGATCAGGAGGTGCGCCGCTTCGCCTATAAGGTGGAGGCAGGCGCGGAGTTCGCCATCACACAGCCGGTCTTCGACCTGCGCGTGCTCGAAGAGTTCCTCCGCAGGATCGAAGGCTTCCGCATCCCAGTCATTGCCGGTATCTGGCCGCTGACGAGCTTCAGGAATGCCGAGTTCATGAAGAATGATCTGCGCGTCAGCATGCCCGACGAGATCATGGCGAGGATGGCTGCTGTACCGTCGCCTGAAGCGGCTCGCGCCGAGGGCGTAAAAATTGCGCAGGAGATGCTGGCTGAGGCGCGGCCGATGGTGCAGGGTGTTCAGGTCTCGGCGCCCTTCGGCAAGTACGCAGCTGCGGCGCAGGTGCTTGGACTGATCGAAGGCGGTGCATAGATGGCGGACTTTGAGAAGAGATTGACAGACCTGGAAGCAGTCGTGGACCGGCTCGAACAGGGCGACCTCCCGCTCGACGAATCGGTGCGTCTCTTTGAAGAGGGAATGAAGCTCTCGCAAAGCTGCAAAAGGGATCTCGATGATGCCGAAGGGCGTATCCAGGTGCTCCTCGAACAGGGCGGCGGAAAGATGAAACCGCAGCCGCTTGAGGTTGAAACGGACGAAGAAGACGAGATCACCGAAGAAGAGGATGAAGAGTAGCCAAGTCTACTTCGACTCTTCAGAACCGGTCAGCCAATAGCCGTTTCTGGCCGAGACAGTAAGCTGCGGGTAGTGAGTCAGGCTTACGTGGATGGGGTGGAAGCCGGGGTCTGCTGGTGACGGCGTGAAACTGAGCATGTAGCGATAGCGAATGTGATTACCGATCATGGCAACAACATCGTCCAACTGTTGCCGGCTCTCGAAGCGGATCGCTTCGCCGCCTGAGACCGAGGCAACCTCTGCGGCCACGTCCTTTCGCATCGAGTCAATCACCATATTCAATGCTTCGGTGAAGTCGAAGGAAGCCACGCGTATCCCATTGCCAAAATCCACTGGCGGGCTTCCATGCGGAGGTTCCTTCAACGCGCCCTTGAGTCTCGTTATCTGGGGCGTAAAGGTCACGGAGTAGATAGCGGTATTCGTCTCGCCGGTGATGCGGGCGATCTCTTTTGCCGTGGTCTTGCTTCCAGAGTCCTGAGGCTGTGAGATCAGCAGGATCACCCTGCGGTGATTGGCAGGCCGCTTTGCGAGCAGATCCAAGCCGAACTTGAGAGCGTCCATGATTGCGGCGCCACTGTCACCGGGGTCCGGATGATCGATTGCGTCAGTCCACTGCGCAATATCGGAGGTAAACGTCGATGCTGCCTCGGGTTTGCTGTCGAAGTTGACGATGGCAACCTGGTTGGGAGCACCGCCGAGCATTGACGCGAGCATCGTCTCCAGGCCGCGGTACTTGTCGAACTCCCTCACCGCCGCGCTGCCGGTCTGCATCAGCACTACCAGCGAGAGCGGTTGCTTGTCGGATTCATCGAGCGCGACTTTTTGGGGAACGCCTTTATCTGTTAGAAGGAAGTCGTCGGCTTTGAGCGAATAAACAACCTCTTTCGTCGTGCTTTGAACTAACGCAGGGACTACGACGAGTCTGGTTGCAGCATGGAGTGTGCTATCGGTGTTCGGAGTGTTCTGTGCACAGAGCGTTCCGGAAACTACAAGTAGCAGAACGGTCGTGAGAGACCAGCGCACGCAGAGATTTTAGCTGAAAAGCGTCTAGCGGTCGCGGCTGGTGACGAAGCCCGGCACCCAGAGCAGAGCTCGCTTTGCATCCGACTGTGGCAGGTCGGCGATCGACTGACGGGCGGCTTCGGCGTAGGCGCAGGCTGTGTCCATCGCGTATTCGATGGAGCCGTGGCGTTGCAGGATCTCGATGATCTGCGGGTGGGAGATGTGGGCGAAGCTGCGGTCGTTGAGGACCGTGCGTATGGCCTCGCGGTCGGCTCCTGTTCCGCGCTCTAGCGCGTGGATTACAGCTAGTGTTGCCTTGCCTTCGCGCAGGTCGCTGGCGACGGGCTTGCCGAGGATCTCTTCCATTGCGGTGAGGTCGAGCACATCGTCGACGATCTGGAAGGCGAGTCCGAGATTGCGGCCGTATTCGCCGAGGCGCGCCTCGATGACCTCAGGGTCGCCAAAGCTGTGCGGTGTGATCGCCGCGCCAAGCTGCATCGAGACTTTGAAGAGGCAGGCCGTCTTGCGATAGATCAGGTCGAAGTACTCTTCTTCGTTGATCAACTTGCCCAGCTTTTCAATCTGCAGCAGCTCGCCTTCGACCATCTGCTGTGTCAGCGAGATGAGCAGGTCAAGGACGTGGAAGTTCCGCTCTTCGAGGGCAGCGGAGAAGGACTGCATGTACAGCCAGTCCCCGGCGAGGACGCACTTTGAGTTTCCCCAGGTTGTGTTGCTTGAGGGGCGTCCGCGGCGGGTGTCGGCCTCGTCGATGATGTCGTCGTGGACGAGCGTTGCGGTGTGCAGCATCTCAACGACAGCGCCGAGCCGGATGCGGCTGTGATTGTCGTTGCCGAGCGCCTTGGCCGCGAGCAGCAGCAGCAGCGGGCGAATGCGTTTGCCGCCGCCCGCAATCAGGTACTGCGCGATGTCGGTGATGACGGCGACGTTCGAGGCGGACTGCTTCGAGAACTCCTGCTCGATGGCGGCGAGATCGTCGCGGAGAAGGTCGAAGACCTCGGCGGCTGTCGCGATGGAGAGAGTGCTCAAAGCTCTTTCAGAGTATCAGGTGAGGCGAGGGCCGAAGGCAGAAAAGCAGATTCCTCCACTTCGCTGCGCTCCGGTCGGAATGACAACTCTCAGGGCCATCGAGGGCGGCAACGCTAGTTACTGCGATAGTTGGTGAATTGGAGGTCGACGCCGAAGTCTCCACCGCGGAGCTTGCCCATGATCTGTTGCAGGATGTCGCGGTCTTTGGAGACGACGCGGACGGTGTCGCCCTGGATGGAGGCCTGGGCCTTGAGCTTGGAGTCCTTGATGAGGGCGACGATCTTCTTTGCGGCGTCGGAGTTGATGCCCTGCTTCAGCTTGATCTTCTGGCGCACGGAGGAGCCGGCGGCGGGCTCGATCTTCTCGTACTCGATGTTTTTGAGCGAGACTCCGCGCTTGACCAGCTTCTGCGAGAGGATCTCGATGACCGCCTTGAGTTTGTACTCGTCCTGCGAGGCAAGCTGGATGACATCCTGCCCCTGAAGCTCGATGGAGGACTTGGAGTCCTTGAGGTCGAAGCGGGCGTGGACCTCTTTGCTTGCCTGGTCGATGGCGTTCTTGACCTCTTGAATCTCAACCTTGCTGACGACGTCGAAGCTGTTATCGGATGCCATGTTCTGTTTTCCTCTTTTGTCTTATGTCGTTTCTATTATTTCAGGCGTTGCGTTTCGCGAGTAGTGGGAAAGAGCCGGTGGAAGTTTTCCGTTGTCTGCACTGCCAGTTCATCGGTTGAGATGCCACGCAGCTCGGCAAGGGCTGCCGCGGTGTGGGTAACGAAGGCGGGTTCGTTGCGCTGGCCGCGAAGCGGAACCGGGGCGAGGAAAGGCGCGTCGGTCTCGACGAGGATACGGTCGGCGGGAGCGAAGGCAGCTGCGTCGCGAATGCTCTGCGCCTTCGGGTAGGTTAGGTTTCCGGCGAAGGAGAGGTAGAAGCCGAGATCGAGCGAGCGTTTTGCGTCGTCGATGTTTCCCGAGAAGCAGTGCATGATTCCTGGCAGCTTTGCAGGCTTGAAGTGTTCGGTGATGAGGGTCAGAGTATCGGCCCAGGCGTCGGCGGGACCGTACTTTTCTTTGGCTTTTGGCGTGGCAAGCTCGGAGGTGCGGCAGTGGATGATGATCGGCTTCTGGAGTTGGACGGCGATCTTCATCTGGGTAACGAAGGCATGCTTCTGCGTCTCGATATCGGGGTTTTCAAGGTGGTAATAGTCGAGCCCGATCTCTCCGACGGCGACGCAGCGCGACTGTCCGGCGAGACGGGTCAGCTCGGCGAGAGCTTCCGGCGTGGCGTTGTGCGCCTGCTCGGGATGAATGCCTGCTGATGCGAAGACACGGGGCTGACGGTCGCCTTCGACGGCGTTGGCCAGGTCGAGAGCGAGGTGCATCTCGGAGGGGTTCTCGCCGATTCCGATGGCGAGGATGGTTCTTACGTCGGCATCCCAGGCGCGCGCGAGGATCTCGTCCCGGTCAGTCGGGTGCGTGGTGTAGAAGTCGAGATGCGCGTGGGAGTCGATGAGCATTGCTGGGTGTACCCCGTATTTTTTAGTGCAAAGTCTTCAAACGATTGCAGTTACGGTTGGACTTCGTTATGCGGTTCTGGCAAAAGTCCTTATATTTCGTGTTCGATGGCTCCAAAGTATTCAGGAATAAGGATTTGATGCCGGGTTCAAATTGACGGAGTATGAATTCAGGTTCTTTATTTAGTGTATCGAATCGGGAAGGGTAAATCGGCAACGTCGATCTCCTTTGTTTCGTTGAAGATGGAGGGAAGTGGGGCTTGACAGGATTTTGTGGGGCGCGGGAAGGAAAATGCAGGTTTCTGCCTTCGACTTCGCTCAGGGCAGGCTCTGCGCTGTGCTCCCTCGGAATGACACCCTTCGGGGGTGGTTTGCGCTCCGCTCGGAATGACACTGCCAGTGTGGGATAGGATGGCGGGCATGAAGAATTTAAGTCGACGTGATCTTTGTGTGGCTCTCTCTGCGCTGGCGGCGGTGGGAGCGGGGGCGGTGCCGGAGGCGGATGCCCAGGCACGGGGAAATGATGTTCTGGACAAGTCGCGGACGTGGACCTTCGAGTCGCTTCCGGTGAAGCCAAGTTCGAACGGTGGAGCGAGCCGTGCCGTGGTGCAGGGAGTTCTGGCAACGGGTGAGCCGGTGGAGGTGCATGAGACGACGCTGCCCGCGGGGCAGATGCCGCATCCTCCGCACAAGCATCGCCACTCGGAGTTCATCTTCATCCGCGAGGGCGAACTTGAGGTGAACAGCAACGGCACGATGAGCAAGGTTGGGCCGGGGGGAGTGATCTTCAACGCGTCGAACGTGATGCACGGGTTGAAGAATGTGGGCACGACGATGGCCAATTATTTTGTGATCGCGATCAGCCGGGCGGACGGGTGATCGGCCCCAGGGGCTAAAGCCCCTGTTCGTTTAGCTGGATTTTAGAGCATTTTCACTCATATGTCGGACAAGGGCCAAAGGCCCGACAGATATCAGCCTGGGCCGAAGGCCCAGGTAGGCGATGCCAATCAAGGCTTCGAGCGCTGAAAGCGCGACATAAATCCACGCCGAATGAACCACGCCTCAAGGAAAATTGCTCTAAGGGCCAAGCCTGAAGGCTTTGGCGTACCCAGAAGCGGTTCGAGCTTCGCTCGAATGTCCCACCTTAGGCGCTGCGCGCCGAAGATGGGGCACCCGGTTTGTGGGAGACCCTATTTGAGGCGGGAGCCTAGTTCGATCTGGTCGGAGTCGGCGAAGGTGGCGAGGATGGGTTTGCCGTCTTCGCCGTGCGAGGCGGCCAGCAACATGCCGTGCGACTCTAGGCCGCGCATCTTGCGGGGGGCGAGGTTGGCGACGATGATGATGCGGCGTCCGATGAGGTCTTCGGGCGCGTACCACTGCGCGATGCCGGAGAGGATCTGGCGCTTCTCGGTGCCGAGGTCGACTTCGAGGCGGAGGAGTTTGTCGGCCTTGGGGATGCGCTCGGCGACGAGGACGCGGGCGACGCGGAGGTCGATCTTGGCGAAGTCGTCGATGGCGATGGGAGCTGAGGCTTCGGCTGCTGTTTCAGCGACAGGAACGGCCGCAGAGGACGCGGCTTCTGAGGATTGAGACGCGGGTGGCTCCGCGGTCTGCGTGGTCGCGGTGGTGTTCTGTTCGGCGTCGGTCATGACTTGAATGAGTTCCTTGGGTGCGCGGGGGAAGATGGGGCCGAGCGGGCCGAGCTTTGTTCCGGGCTTGAGGCCGCCCCATTGAAGATTATTTAGCACGCCGGATTTTGCGGCGGCTTCGATGTCTCCAAGGCCAAGTTGTTCCCAGACCTTTGAAGTGGAGTAGGGAAGTATGGGGTAGAGGAGCGCAGTGATGATGCGGATGGATTCGGCGGAGGTATAGAGCACATCATCCCTTTCAATACCTTCGGCCATCTTCCACGGTGCGTTACTACTCAAATAGCTATCCGTACCAGATATCGCCCACATGGGATTTTCAACAACCCTGGCTAAATCAAAGTTCTTAAATGCTTGATTGATACCCAGTTCGAGAGGACCCGCCGAAAATCTAAGTTGAAAATCCTTTTTCTCTGTTTCGTTAGCAAATGCCCATTTACCAGGGCCGCTGATGAAGCCAAAGAAATATCGTTGTGCGTGTTCAGGCAGTTCGTTGGGTTCAAGCTTAATTGCGGTCGGAATCTGCGAACTTGAATATTTCTGAATCATGGTCAGAGTGCGACTGACGAGGTTGCCGTAGCCGTTGGCCAGGTCGGAGTTGTAGCGCTGCACGAGGGCGTCGAAGGAGAAGCTGCCGTCCTGGCCGAAGGGGATCTCGCGGAGGAGGAAGTAGCGGAGGACGTCGGAGGCGAAGAGGTCCTGATCGTGCTTTGGTGGTAGAGAAGCAGATCCCTCCACTGCGGCGCTGCGCGCCTCCGGTCGGGATGACGGGGCTGGTCGGGATGACACACCGTTGGTGACGAGTAGGGAGCCGAAGGCGTCGAGGATGGTTTCGGTGCGGACGATGTTGCCGCGCGACTTCGACATCTTCGACTCTTCAAAGAGCAACCAGCCGTGGGCCTGTACTTTCTTCGGCAGCGGGAGGCCGGCGGCGAGGAGGAAGGCGGGCCAGTAGACGCAGTGGAAGCGGATGATCTCTTTGCCGACGAGGTGGAGGTCGGCGGGCCAGAACTTTTCGAGCTTCGCGATGTCGACGGGCTTATCGGAGCCGTAGCCGATGGCGGTCATGTAGTTGGCGAGGGCGTCGAGCCAGACGTAGATGACGTGCTTCTTCTTTGTGGCGGATGCGGCGGGCTCGGGGACGGGGATGCCCCAGTCGAAGGAGCTGCGCGAGATGGAGAGGTCCTTGAGTGCGCCAGGGACGTAGGGGGTACCTTTGGCGGAGAAATGCAGGTCCTTCGACTCCGCGCTGCGCGCTTCGCTCAGGATGACACCATCCTGAGCGGCTGGGATATTTGAAGAGACGTTGCCGCGAAGGAAGCTGAGGACTTCGTTGCGGCGGGACTCGGGTTCGATGCGGAAGGCTTTGGGATCGTCTTCATCTGCTTCGATGCGGTCGATCAGTTCGGCCTGGTAGGCGCTGAGGCGGAAGTAGAAGTTTTCTTCGGTGACGGTCTCTGTGGGTTTGCCGTCGGGGCCGATGGTTCCGGGGGGGCCGTCGACGAACATCTCCTCGCCTACGGAGTATTGGCCGGTATAGGTGTCGAGGTAGATGTGGCCGCGCGAGTAGAGCTCGCTGAAGAGCTTCTGGACGCCCTGCTTGTGCCGGGGTTCGGTGGTGCGGATGTAGTCGTTGTGGGTGATGCCCATGCGCTTCCAGAGCCCCTCGAACTGAGCGGAGACCTGGTCGGTGAACTGCTGCGGGGTGATTCCGGCGGCCTCGGCGGAGCGCTGGACCTTCTGGCCGTGCTCGTCGGTTCCGGTGAGGAACCAGACGTTGTCGTCGCCCAGGAGAAGACGCTGGCGGCGGGCGATGACGTCGGCCGCGATGGTGGTGTAGGCGTGGCCGATGTGGGGGCGCGCGTTGACGTAGTAGATCGGCGTGGTGAGGTAGAACTTCTTCTGCGCTTCAGACATGGGTCGTAAGGCCCAGTTTATCAGGGAGTCGTGTGACATATCCCCAGGGGCTAAAGCCCCTGTTTCTTGTGTGGATGGGAGAGGCCCAAGGCTAAAGCCCTGGGGTACCTGGATGCGGTTCCGCTTCGCACGGATGCCCACCTTAGCGACGATAAAGCAGTCGCGAAGATGGGGCACCCGGTTTGTGGGCTGGGAACTGGCGTTATTTCAGGAGGCGGTTTTGGCGGCTATGCGGTCGAGAGCGGGCAGTGCGGTGTCGGTCTCGGCGTCTTGCGCGGTGCGAGCGAGGTTGAGATGCACTTCCATGGTGCGGCGGGCTCCGGCGGGGTTGTGGGAGCGGATGGCGCGGTAGATCTCGCGGTGCATCTCCGCCGACTCCTTGAGGTCCTGCGCCTTCTGGACGGTCTTGGAGCGGTTCTCGTAGAGATTGGCGGTGATGGTCTCCATGAGCGCGCCGAGGATGGGGTTTCCCGCTGCACGGGCGATGGTGCGATGGAAGCGGACGTCGTGGATGAGATATTCCTGGGGATCGTCGAGAGAGGCGTACATCTCGGCGACCTCTTCGGCCAATTCTGCGATGTGCTCGTCGGTGGCACGCTCGGCGGCGAGTTCGGCGACGGAGGCCTCGAGGACGAGGCGCGCCTCGAACATCTGCCAGGGCAGGAAGCCGTGGAGGACGCCGAGGACGGAGAGCGAGTTGGAATCCAATGCCGGAGGGCCGGAGGAGACGAAGGTCCCGGCGCCGTGGCGGCTCTTGAGGACTCCCATGGCGGAGAGGAAGCCGATGCCTGCGCGAAGGCTGGAGCGCGAGATCTGGAGCTTGCGCGCGAGTTCACGCTCGGGAGGAAGGCGGTCGCCCGGTTTCACTTCACCGGAGGCGATGAGCGCGCGGACGTGCTCGACGACCTGCATGGTGAGTTGGCTATGCGGGGTGGTGACGTCCTGGTCCTTGTCTTGCGCCTCTTTTTTCAAAACTGCGACCGTCCCTTTCCTTCGAGAAAAGAAGGGTAACACGCGGGCGGAGAGCGTCGCCAAAGCGAGACGTTCAGGCCGTTTTAGGCGGTCCGAGGCGCGGAACGAGAATCTGGAAGATCGCTAGAGCAATCAGGTAGAGGCTTGCGGCGATGGAGAAGACCACGAGCGGATGAAGTGAGAGGTTGTGCTTGACCATCCAGGTGAAGGCTGCACCGCCAGCGGCGCCGACTGCTCCTCCGATGCCGACGACGGTGGAGACGGCGGTGGAGGGGAACATGTCGGACGGTGTGGAGAAGAGGTTGGCGGACCAGCCCTGGTGTGCCGCGGCCGCGATGGCGATCAGCAGCGTCGCCGGCCAGGGATTGGTGGGGAAGAGCGCTCCCATGTGCGGAACGAAGATAAGCGGCAGAACGAGCAGGGCCATCGAGAGCATCGCGAGCTTGCGTCCCTTGTCGACGGAGTAGCCGCGGCCCATGAGCCAGCCGGAGAGGGAGCCGCCGAAGATGGAGCCGACGGAAGAGACGACGTAGACGGTAACGATGAACCAGTAAGACTCGGAGAGTGAGAGGCCGTAGTTCCGGTTGAGGAACTGGGGCAGATAGAAGAGATAGAACCACCAGACACCGTCAGTGAGTCCTTTACCGAGGGCGAAGGCGTAGGTGCCGCGGTTGGTGAGTAGCTTGCTGAGCAGTGGGCCGCCTTCGGTGACGGGGGCGAGCGCGGCCTGGGTCATGGTGGCGCCGCGGCGCAGCTTGTTATACGGGAAGGCCAGCCAGATGACGAGCCAGATCATGCCGAGCGACCCCGTGGCGAGGAAGGCGGAGCGCCAGCCGAACCGGGCCGTGATGAAGGTGATGAGGATCGGCGTGAGGAAGAAGCTGACGTTGGTGCCGGAGTTGAAGAGTCCCACGGCCTTGCCGCGCTCGTTGGTGGGGAACCACTCTCCAATGGCCTTGATGGCGGCGGGGAAGTTGCCGGATTCTCCGAGGCCGAGGAAAGCGCGCGCGATGCAGAAGCCCATGACGGAGCCGACGAGAGAGTGGCTCATGGACGACAGTCCCCAGATGAGGATGGCGAGGGCGTAGCCGGTCTTGGTGCCGAGCTTGTCGATGATGCGCCCGGCGAAGATGAAGCCGATGCCGTAGGCGAACTGGAAGACGATGATGACGTTCCCGAAGTTGTTGTCGAAGGCAGTCTGGTGGAACTTGTCGGCGCTGAAGTCCCAGCCCATGAAGGGAACGTTGTGCAGGAGCGGCTCGATGAAGGCGAAGACCGAGCGGTCCATGTAGTTGATGGTGGTGGCCAGGAAGAGCAGGAAGCAGACGAACCAGCGGATGGGGGTCTTATCGGGGGCCGATGTGGTGAAGCCTGGTTCGGACAGGCTTGAGGCGTTCGTCGACATGAATCAGTGCTCCGGCGGCAATGCTGGTCAGACCATTGCTGGAAATGGGCCGCGAAGGCCGTGGGAGTTAATGAAGAAGAAGTCTGGGGATGAGCATAGTCGCTGGCGGGATACAGGTGTCAAGACTATTAGTTCGTGGTTCGGCCAATTTGGCGTTGTGGTGGGTCGAGTTTTGCTCGAATGAACCACCACAAGTGGGCTGGGGGAAAGGATACCGAGGGGCTGAAGCCCCTTTTCTTCGTTGGATAGAGAGAGGCCCAAGGCTAAAGCCTTGGGGTACCTAGATGCGGGTTAGAGCTTCGCTCGAATGAACCCAGGTCTCAGAATCGAGACCTGGGCCACCCGTTTTTTGTTAGTGGATGTGGAGGTGAATTATTTTGCTGTGTTGAGGACGAGGACCGTGGCGATGGGGTCGAGGGCCTTGGCGGGTAGCTGGACGTCGAGGGCGTCGCCGCTTTGGGTGAACTTGAGCGGCTTGTGTGCCTTGTCGGCGAGCAGGTAGGCACTGGTGACCTTGCGAGGCATCTTGTCGACGTGGAAGCTGTTCTTCCAGTCGAAGATCTCGACGTAGACTTTGCCGGGCTTGGTGGTGGAGCGCCACTCCCATGAGGGGACGAACTTTGGCTTGCCGTCGCGACCCTTCTCGGTGGTGCTGAATGTGCCGGTGGGGGTGTCGAAGATGGTTGCGGAGGTCCCGTAGATGGCCTCGCCGTTGACGTCGAGCCACTTGCCCATGGCGCGGAGGCGTTCGACCTCGGGGGCGGGGACGACGCCGTGGGAGTCGGGCCCGATGTTGAGCAGGTAGTTGCCGCCCTTGGAGGCGATGTCAATGAGGTTGCGCAGGAGGGTCTCTTCAGACTTGAAGTTGGTGTCGAAGGACTTGTAGCCCCAGGTGTCGTTCATCGTCATGCAGGACTCCCAGTCGCGGCCGGGGTAGCCCTGCGGGGGGATGAACTGCTCCGGGGTCTCGGTGTCGCCTTTGTAGCCTCCACCGAGACGGTTGTTCCAGATGAGGTTGGGGTACTTGTTGAGCAGCTTGACGACTTCGGCGGCGCGCTCGGGGGTCATGGCTTTGCCGGGGGTGTCGAACCAGACGACGACGGGGAACTCTTTGTAATTCTCAAGCAGCTCCTTGATCTGGGGGATGGACTTCTTGTGGAGGTAGTCGTCGAAGGAGCCGTCCTGTGCCTTGTCCCAGTGGCCGGTCTCTTTGTTGTGTCCGGGGAGATCACGGTAGGCGGCGCCGCCGCCGGGAGCGGTCCAGTCCTGCGACTGCGAGTAGTAGAAGCCGAGCTTGACGCCCTGCTTTCGGCACTCCTCGGCCAGCTCCTTGAGGGGATCACGCTTGAAGGGGGTGGCGGCGACGATGTTGAAGGGGTCGACCTTGGAGTCGAACATGGCGAAGCCGTCGTGGTGCTTGGCGGTGATGACGATGTACTTCATGCCGGCGGCCTTGGCGAGGGCGACGATGTCGTGCGCGGAGAAGCCGGTGGGGTTGAACTGGGTGGCGAAGGCCTTGTAGTCGGCGACGGGGATGGAGAGGTCGTTCATGATCCACTCGCCGATGTGGGTGGTGCGCTGGCCATGCCACTCGCCGGCGGGGATGGAGTAGAGGCCCCAGTGGATGAACATGCCAAAGCGGGCGCCGCGCCACCAGGCCATGCGGGCGTCGCGCTGGGCGGGAGTCTCGGTGTCCTGGATGGCGGGGACAGGATGGTTGGTTGACTGCGGGATGGGCGCGCTTCCTTCGAGCTGCGCGTAGCCGAGAGATGCGGAGGCGAGGAGGATGCCAGTGGCGATGGAGCGGTACGTAAGCTTCACTGAGGGGTCCTTAGGTTGAAGTGACGGCACGGGAATTATAGGTGAAAGTATCTGTTTATGGGCGCAAATGATTTGAGGTCTTGCCGGATGAGAATCAAACCGCAGGTCCCTTCGACAAGCTCAGGGCAGGCTCTTCGACTGGCTTCGCTCGCTCAGGATGACACGCTTTTGGGGTTACTGGGGGCAATCGAATGCCCCCTGAGGCAGAGAGTTATGATCGCACAGGTGAGCGGACGAGTGAGTACGGAAGGGATGCTGGAGCGTCTTCGGGCGGGCGATGTGCGGGCGCTGGCGCGCGCGATCTCGATGGTTGAGGATCGGTTGCCGGGGGCGGAGGCGTTGTTGGAGGCTGCCAGAGCGATTGCGGGAAGGGTGCTGCGGGTGGGAGTGACGGGCGCTCCGGGGGCGGGGAAGAGCACGCTAGTGGATCGGATGGCGCGGCAACTGGCGGAGGAGGGAGAAAAGGTTGGCGTGGTGGCGGTAGACCCGACGAGTCCGCAGACTGGCGGGGCTTTGCTGGGAGACCGGATACGGATGCAGGGTGAGAACGGAGTTTACATCCGAAGCATGGCTTCGCGCGGTGCACTGGGTGGGGTTTCGCGCGCGGTGAGCGATGTCTGCGATGTGATGGCGGCTGCGGGGAGAGAGACCGTTCTGATCGAGACAGTGGGTGTAGGACAGGACGAGGTTGAGGTATCACGGCTGGCGGATGTGACGGTGCTGGTCCTTGTTCCGGGCATGGGAGACGACGTGCAGAGCCTGAAGGCCGGGGTGATGGAGGTGGCCGATGTGTACATCATTAACAAGAGCGATCGCGGCGGGGCGGAGCAGGTCGAGGCGGAGATTGTAGCGATGCAGGGATTGGCAACGGCTTCGGGGGGGTGGGTTGCTCCTGTGGTGCGTTGCGTGGCGACGACGGGTGAGGGAGTTGCGAGGTTGATGGAGGAGGTGCGGCGTTGCGCGGAGTGGAAGGCGGGCAGTGGTGCCAGCAGTAACAAATACAGGTCCTTCGACTTCGGCGGCGTTGCCGCCTTCGCTCAGGATGACACCTTTATTGATGGCGGAAAGAACGGGTTGCGGCTGGATCATCTTGGTGTGGCGGTGAAGAGCATTGCGGCGGCCCGAGGATTTTATGAAGGGCTGGGGATGCGTGTTGCGCACGAAGAGACGGTGGAGCATGAGCAGGTGAAGACGGCGATGCTTCCTGTGGGTGAGAGCAGGATCGAGCTGCTGGAGGCGACGGCGGAGGATTCGGTGATCGGCAGGTTCGTTGCAAAGCGCGGCGAAGGGCTTCACCATATTGCCGTGGCTGTAGAGGATGTCGATGAGATGTTTCGGAGACTGAAGGAGCAGGGGATTCGGCTGGCGAGCGATGCGGTGCGGGTGGGAGCGGGAGGACACAGGTACTTCTTCGTGCATCCGGCGAGCACAGGGGGAGTGCTGGTGGAGATTGTAGGAGACATGGAGAAGGGTCGTAGCTGATGCGGTTTTTGCTGATCGATACGTGTGGGGCGGAGAGCAGTGTTGCGGTTGCGGATACGTCTCTGCCGAATGAGCTGGTTGCCGGGGAGACTCTGCCGGGGCGGAGCGCTTCGGAGCGCCTGCTGCCGGTGGTGAAGCAGATGCTCGGCGCAGCCGGATGGCGGCTTAGCGATTTGGCGGCGATTGTTGTGGTGCATGGGCCGGGATCGTTTACCGGGGTGCGTGTGGGGTTGAGCGCGGCGAAGGGGCTGAGCGAGGCGGGCGGTGTCCCGCTGATAGCGGTGTCGCGGCTGGCGGTGCTGGCGAGTGCCGCGCGGAGAGAGGACCGCGAGATTTGCGCGGTTCTGGATGCCGGACGTGAGGAATTTTATTGCGGCGTTTACGCGGGGCATCGGTGCGTGTGCGAAAATCTGCTGACAGGCGAAGAGGTTGCTGCCGCTGCTGTTGAAGCTGTTGCGGTGGTTGTGTGTGAGGCGAAGGTTGCCGATGTCCTGGTTGAGATGAGGCCGCTTGTGGTGCGAGAGCCGCTGGCGGCCGATGCGTTGCCGTTCGCGGTGGAGCGGGCTGAAGCGCAGGCGTTCGACGATGTGGCTGCGCTGGACGCGAATTATTTGAGGCGGACGGACGCGGAGATATTCGCCAAGCCTGTGGGGCAGGCTAAGTGAGCGTGGCTTTGGAGATACGCGCGGCGCGGGTGGAGGACATCGCGTCTGTCATGGTGCTGGAGCGTGCGGTAGAGGGTGCTCCGCACTGGAGTGAGCAGGAGTATGCCGCGATGCTGACTCCATGCGAGGGCGTGGTGGTTCGCCGTAGGCTGATTGTGGCCGATAGAGACAGCACGCTGATTGGGTTTGCAGTGGCGAAGGTGATTGGTGACGTGGGGGAGCTGGAGAGCGTCGCAGTTGCAGCCGGTGAGCGGCGGAACGGAGTGGGGTTGGCCTTGTGCGAAGCGGCGATTGAGTGGTGCCGCGGCCAGCAGGTTGAAGCGGTGGAACTAGAGGTGCGCTCAAAAAACGAAGCTGCTGCTGCGCTGTACAAGGAATTGGGATTTACTGATGCGGGAGTGCGTAAAGCGTATTATCGCGACCCTGTAGACGATGCCGTTTTGATGACAAAGGTTTGCCGCTGACTGCTATCAAAAATGGCTCATTATTTTGTGGATTTCATGTTTTGCGTTTGGTGATGGGCATGTGTTAAGGTGTGGGGCCAAGTTGGGATGTCGTTTGAGCCAGGAGGTGTCCGTCTCATGCAGACTGCCAAATTTACGGAGCTACCGGAGTCCGCACTCCACCCCACTCTTCAACAACTGGCACAGGAACACAGTCTTTATGACCGCAGACTGGATACGCTGCGATCGAAGCTGTTTTTGACCGAGCCGGAGAAGATGGAAGAGGTGAGGTTGAAGAAGCTGAAGCTGAGTCTGAAGGACGAGATGGAGCGGATTCGGCGGATGGAACAGGTTCCGTAATCTCCGCGAGCCAGCTTTATCTGACGAGGGCAGCAACACGAGTGTACGCGGGAGTCGTTATGCGCCCGGTGGCCGTATAATCGAGTCACTTATGGTTCGAGATGGATACTTCTACGCGCTGGGGTTAGGCGTGGTCGCGGTGCTGGTGTGGAAGCTGACGCATCTGACGCTGCTGGTGGCGTTGCCTGTGCTGCTGGCGTTGTTTTTTTTGTGGTTCTTCCGCGATCCTCACAGAACGATTCCGACGGGGCCCGGACAGATCGTTTCCCCTGGCGATGGCGTGGTGACCGAGGCGGAGTGGATCGAGACGCCGACGGGCAGCAAGCTGCGGTTGAGCGTCTTTCTGAGCGTCTTCAACGTGCACGTGAACCGTGTTCCAGTAGGTGGCAGGGTGACGCTGGTGGAATTTCGCAAGGGTGAGTTCATGAACGCGATGAAGCCGGAATCGGTGCTGGCCAATGAACAGACCCTGATTACGATCGATGCCGGAGGGTACGAGGTGAGCTTCAAGCAGATTGCGGGCCTGCTGGCGCGGCGAATTGTCTGCAATCTGAAGGCTGGCGATGTGGTGACTCGCGGGCAGCGGATGGGATTGATCAAGTTTGGCTCGCGGGTAGATGTGCTGATGCCTGCGGAGGCGAACCTGAAGGTCAAGAAGGGCATGAAAGTGAAGGGCGGCTCGACGGTGCTGGCAGAGATAGCGGTGAACTGATGGCATCGGAGGCGTCCGGAGCGGCGCGTTTGAACCCAGCCGATAAAGAGAGACGCCGACCGAGCCGCGGCATGTATGTGCTGCCGTCATTGTTTACGGCGGGAAATATCGCTGCTGGATACTACGCGATTACGCAGAGCATTCAAGGCTCGGCGGCGGCGCCGGAATTCTTCGACCGCGCGGCGCTGGCGATTGGTTTCGCCGTATTGTTTGATGGCGTCGATGGCATGATTGCGCGGCTGACGAACACGGCGAGCGACTTTGGCAAGGAGCTGGATTCGCTGGCGGATGTGATTACGTTCGGCGTTGCTCCCAGCCTGTTGGCGTATCTGTGGGGAGTGCGAGCGGTCCCGGTCGCAGGGTATCCACATCTGCACGACCGAATGGTGCATCTGGGGATATTTGTCTGCTTCCTGTTTCTGATCTGCGGTGCGAGCCGGCTGGCGAGGTTCAATATCAGCGTGAATCCACAGCCGCGCAACCCAGGCAGGCCGGGCAAAAAGTACTTTGTCGGTATGCCGATTCCCGCTGGGGCGGGTGTGGTGGCTTCGGTGGTGCATTTTGAGAATGGCTCGCCGATCGATGACCCGCGTCTGTCTGTTGTGTGGCTTTGCCTGATTCTGTTTACGGGATTCCTGATGGTAAGCACGTGGCGGTTCTGGAGCGGCAAGGAGATCAGCCTGGGACAGAGGCATCCTTTCCAGCTTGTTGCGCTGATTGTCGCGGTCGGCGCGGTGATCGCGTTGTATTCGGAGTATGCGCTGATCGTTGTTGCGCTGGGGTATCTGGTGTCGGGTGTGTTGGCGCGGCTGGCCTATTCCTGGGGACAGAAGAAGAGGCGGCAGGCTTCGACAACCCCCTGAATGCATTAGGTGTGGAGAAGCAACAGAGGATTGCAGGTGGATATGGCGGGCAGACTGTATCGCATTGGGGTTGTGGGAGCTTCATCGCTGGCAGGAAAAGAGCTTGCAGATGAACTGGGTGAGTCGCTGCTCGCTGCCTCAAATGTCGTGCTGCTGGATGACGATGAAGACGCTGCAGGACAGGTGACTTCGGCCGGAGAAGAGCCTGCATTTATCCAGAAGATTGAGCCAGAGACCTTCGATGGTATGGACTTCGTTTTCTTTGCCGGAGATGCAGAGGCGGCAAGGCATCACTGGCAGGAGGCACGGCGGGCGGGTGCGAGCATCGTCGACCTGACGTATGCGCTGGAAGCGGAGAAGGATGTGCTGGTGCTTGCTCCGTGGGCTTCTGAGGCGATCGGTGCAGTGGGACGCGCGCCTGATCTGAAGACTCCGGCCGTGATTGCGGCGCATCCGGCGGCGCTGATGCTGGCGTTGGTCGCGGGAAGGTTAAACGCGCGGGTAAGTATCAAGAGCCTTGCCGCAACGGTGATGGAGCCGGCGTCGGAGCATGGGCGCGCTGCAATGGATGAGATGCATCAGCAGACGGTGAGCCTGCTGTCGTTTCAGACGTTGCCGCGTGAGCAGTACGATGCGCAGGTGTCGTTCAATCTGTTGCCGGCTTTGGGAGAGAACTCGCGCGTGAAGCTGGCCCAGACGGAGCTACGTATCAGGACGCAGTTTGCGCAACTTGCCGGAGGGGCGCTGCCCCATTTGGCATTGCAGATGGTGCAGGCCCCGGTATTTCACGGCTATGTGGTGCTGTTGCTTGTTGAACTGGACAGGCCCGCAGCGATGGAGGATGTTGAGGCCGCTCTTCAAGGCGAGCACATCGATCTGATTGGCGACGATGGCGAGCCTCCGAGCAACCTGACTGCAGCTGGCCAGGAGGACATTGTGGTGCGGGTAACGGGTGAGTTCGGCGATGCAGAGACGAGTTCGCGGTTCTGGCTTTGGCTGGCTGCGGACAATCTGAAGCTGGCTGCGCTGAATGCAATTGCCTGCGCAGTGGAGCTGCGGAAGCTGCGGCCTTCCGGCAAAGTTCAGTAGCTGGACAAGAGTATGTGCAATGCTGGATGGGCCTTCGATCGTTGATTGGAAGCGTTCTGTAAATCACCCTGGAGAGTTTCAGTGCACGAAGGAAATATACAAACGCATACAGGAATGCGGATTGGTGTCGATGTTGGAGGGACGAAGATCGAGGCGTTAGCGATCGACAATGATGGCAAAGAGCTGTTGCGCTATCGCCTGGATACGCCGCGTAACGACTACAAGGGCACAGTCGACGCGATTGTGGGCCTGGTGCATCGCATTGAAACGGAGACAGGAAAAACGGGCACGGTAGGCGCGGGAATTCCTGGCAGTATCTCGGGCAAGACCGGCTTGGTGAAGAACGCCAATTCGACGTGGCTGAATGGAATGCCGTTCGATAGGGACCTGTCCATGGCGATGGCGCGCGAGGTGCGTCTTGCGAACGATGCGAACTGTCTTGCCGTGTCGGAGGCGACAGATGGCGCGGCGGCAGGGAAGAATGTCGTCTTCGGTGTGATCCTGGGGACGGGGTGCGGTGGCGGCGTTGCGATTGGAGGCAAGGTGCATCCTGGGCCTAATGGCACTGGAGGCGAGTGGGGGCATATTCCACTGCCGTGGCCAAAGGAAGAGGAGAATCCGGGACCTCTCTGCTACTGCGGCAAACGCGGCTGCATGGAGATGTGGGTCTCAGGGACAGGGCTGGCGCGGGATTACAAGCAGGTGACCGGCAGGGCTGCCACCTCTCGCGAGATTATTGCGGATTTTCTTGCAGGAGATGCGGAGGCTACTGCGGCGGTCGAGCGCCTGGAAGACCGTCTGGCCCGCGGAATGGCGAACATTGTCAACATTCTTGACCCCGACGCCTTTGTGTTGGGAGGCGGTCTTTCGCATACGCAGCATCTCTATGAGAGCCTTCCAAAGCGTTTGTCGAAGTACGTTTTTGGGGGAGAGTTCGATACACCGATTCTACAGGCCAAGTATGGCGATTCGAGCGGTGTTCGCGGCGCAGCCTGGTTGTGGCCGCTCTCACAGTAATATCCGACGGTCGATGGCCACGAATGGATAGAACTTGCCCTCAGAGGTTCGGTGGCAAGGTCCACGTCTACAAGGCTAAGCCGCGCACCCCTCGTAGGATCGATCTTCAAGCTCAGCACTTTGTGGTCTAATAGAGACATTGGCGGGTTGGCGGAACTGGCAGACGCAGGGGTCTCAAAAACCCCCGAGAGCAATCTCGTATCGGTTCGATTCCGATACCCGCCACCAATACAATCCCCTCAAAACTGAGTTCAACGTTCTTCGGTGATGATTCTTTCGACCGGTCAGACTTTTCGTGTGAAATTTACACATTTTCTTACACAACTATTGAATAGGCGACATGTAAGTAATTGATGATAAATAAGTTGCTATCATTAAAAAAGGACTCAAATCCCCCTGATCCCTTGCGGTCGGGGGGCGAGCAACTATCTTTTTAGGGCTTCTTGCGGGTTATCCTTGTTTTCGAGGATAATAATTGTCGAAATCGAGGTTTCGCGATGACTGCTGCTGCTGTCACACTTGTCCTACCCCGGATCGCCGGATACGACTTCGAATCCGGTGCCGATCTCGGCAGTGCCTCCGAACGCGCGGAGCTTTCCTCCGCAGCTATCAAGGCATTCCTGAATCTTCGCAAGAAGTGGGATTTGAATGAAGAACAATCTCGTGCCTTACTCGGTGGCCTGGCGTCTTCGACTTTCCACGCTTGGAAGACCCATCCGAAGAGGACGCTCGATCAGGACACGCTTACGCGCATCTCTCTGCTCATTGGAATCTACAAAGCTCTGAACATCTATTTCGGTAAGCCCTGGGCAGACCGCTGGATTACGCTTTCAAATCGTGGGTCGATCTTTATGGGCCGTACACCTCTTGCGTACATGATTCAGCGTGGTCAGCCGGGAATGATCGAGGTCCGGCGAATGCTTGACGCTTGGCGGGGTGGGCAGTGATTCCACCGCTTCGCCAGGTTGACCGGGACGGTATGCACCGGTTGATCCCCTCCCGGTACAGCAATGGTGGAACAGTTCTCGATGACATCGCCGATAACGATGACATGCTCGAAAAATTAATTCGACTGGATGGGGCCACGAATGATCGCATTCAGGGAGAGCAATCTGGACTGGTTGGCATCAGCACTTACGAGCTGGTTTACGGTATTCCCAGTGCCCAAATTGTTCGCGCGGCCTTCCTTCATCCGAGCCCGACCGGGGCTCGATTCAACGACTCTACCCGAGGCGCCTGGTACGCTGCGGACAAACTGGAAACCTCGCTTACCGAGGTGAGCTATCACAAGGCTAAACGGCTCTCCGACATCGTGGTTCCTGATTCTCCATCAGGTATGCCGGAGACAGAATCCTCTACCTACGATGACTGGCTCGCCGATTTTCATGCGGAGTTTCACTCCTTGGAACCCGCTGCGGACTATGCGGAATGTCTGGAACCTGAACCTGTTCCAGAGTGCTACAGGGAACCTCAGAAGCTCGCGCGGAGGCTCCTGAAGGCGCAGTCCAACGGCATCCTTTACCCCAGCGTAAGGAAGAAAGGCGGGCGTTGCTTAGTATGCTTTCGGCCAGCACTGGTCTACCGGCCACGCCGCGACAAGCGATACGAAATTTCCTTCCACTTGGAGCGCAATCGATATCGTCAGGAAGTTCATGAGATCCCATTGAACAGGAATTGAGTGCGGGTGTAGAGCCTGCAGTGCTGGCGCAGTCCGCATCCCTCTTGCCCTTCATGCAGAAACCCGTGATTCCGAAAGGTACTTGCAACGGCGATCAACGAGGATGATGCAACGGCCTCCGTGCCACTAACAATGGACGTTGCCGACTATTTTGAATTCGGTGCCAGGCAAGCAAAGCAAAAACTTCATTGTCGACAAGAAGTAGATAGTCCATCTTCGAAGTTGCATCTCTCTTCGCCGCCACAAAATCGATCAGTAATAGCTACGCTCGGACGGGAAAAAATTGCGCAATAGTTTGCACAACACACCTTAATGATTCGCCACCTAAGAATGGATCGACTCAGTAAGTCTTTTTTTCAGTAAATGATGGCTGGATTGTGAATTTGGCGCTTAACTTGCTTCCACCTTGTCAGCGCCCGCTGTGCTTTCTGGCTCCCCGAAAAATACGCATCGGCAACATCATTTGGTTTCGGAAAAACGATTTTTAAAGACTTCAACCTTCGCGCACTAGTGTGCGCGCCGAACAACTAACGAGATACAACCCACCCCTTGTTCTGTTATCTCGCGGACCTCGGACAGCCCTGTCTCCCGTCGAGTTCAGCAGAACTGTGTCTTTTTGTCACCCGGCAAAACTGCCGGCCAACACGTGCTCAAAATCTTTTAATGAGGATGAAATATTGGCATTTTTCAAGAAGTTCTTTGGCGTATCTTCACTGCTGGCATTGGCGTTCACGGTCGCGTGTGGTAGCGGACAATCTGCTACCCTTGCTTCCCGCGCATCCAGTCACTCCATTGTATCGATTACCTCTCCCAGCACTCTTCCAAGCGGCGTTGTATCTACCTTGTATAGCACCGCGCTTACTGCTACCGGGGGGACTTCTCCCTACACATGGGCAATCAAAAGCTGTTCGGGTGCCTGTAACACTGGGCTTGGGTTCAACGCGGCTGGCCTGTTATCTGGTGTACCAGTTAATGCTGGGACAAGCACGTTCACCTTTGCAGTAACCGATGCCAAAGGGCAGACCGCATCCGCTCCCATGAGTGTCACGATCGGAACCGCAGCCAATCCCCCTGCAACCACTCCTCCTGCAAACACCGCTTTGACGATCACTTCTCCCAGCACGCTTCCGAGTGGCGTTGTGTCTACGTTCTACAGCGCTCCTCTCACTGCTACCGGTGGAACGTCTCCGTACACATGGTCGATCAAGGGTTGTGCAGGTGCTTGTAACACCGGACTGGGTTTCAGCAACTCTGGCCTCTTATCCGGCACACCCATCAATGCCGGAACCAGCACGTTCACTTTCGCGGTAACGGACTCCAAGGGGCAGACTGCTTCAGCACCCATGAACATCGCCATCGGGGCTGCAACCGCTCCTCCTGCGACGACTGCTCCGCCAACCTCCCCGCTGTCAATCACTTCTTCCAGTACGCTCCCGAATGGCAGCGTATCTGCCGCATACAGCGCTTCTCTTTCTGCTACCGGTGGTACGACTCCCTATGCCTGGACAATTAGGAGTTGTTCAGGAGTCTGCGATGCTGGTCTTAGCTTGAGCCAGGCTGGCGCTTTCTCCGGTACGCCAACTCAATCAGGAGCGACCACCTACAACGTAGTAGTGAGCGATGCCAACGGCCAGACAGCTTCGGCGTCTTTGAATCTCACCGTTGCCGCAGCCGCAGCGCCAAACCCCAGCGGTGCCAACTACTATGTGTCGCCGTCGGGCAGCAATTCTGGCTCGTGCACTCAAAGCAGTCCTTGCGCTACACCCGACTATGCCTTCAATCGCGCGTCCCCTGGCGAAACCGTACAGGTTGCGGCTGGCACGTACGATTACGGCAGCAGTGCGGCGCAGTTCACAAAGTCGGGATCTGCAGGAAAGTACATCACTGTTACTTGCGCCACCAGAGGTGCGTGCAAGATTCAGAACTCGGTGACCGGCAACAGCACCGTGGTCGTCCTCGGGGGCAGCTACATCACCTTCGACGGCTTTGAGGTTACCAATACCAGTTCGGCGGGTAACAACCTCGGTCTGTATGTAACCACTTCGTATGTCAACATCACTCGCAACACCATCCATGGCATTCAGACCGATTGCGGCTCGAATGGCGGTGGTGGCATCCAGATCGCCGGCAGCGGCTCCAGCAACAGCGATCTTAACCACATCACGATCGACAGCAACTTGATCTATGACATTAATTATCGTAACGGTAGCCCGAAATGTACTTCGAGCACTGTGCAATCGGACGGCATCCTTGTTGAGACTGCGGGAACCGCAAACGTGGTCACGAACAATATCGTCCATCACACTTCGGGCGGCTGGGGCATCCTGGTCGGGAACTCGAACGCGACCAATAACAATGTCAATTCGTTGATCTCGAACAACACCGTCTTCTCAACAACTGGTGGCATTATCGTCATGAGCGGTAACGGCACGACCATCAGCAACAACATCGTTGCGAACACAGGTCAGCAGACCAGCCGGTGCGGAATTACCGCTCCTCCTGGTGTTTCCATCACTTATCTGAACAATGACCTTTGGAACAACGCTGGCGGAAACTATTGCCTCCAATGGGGCACGAGCAACCAGAGCGTGCATTCGAACGATATCTCTTTGGATCCTGCGCTGGGAACGACGTTCGTCAACTGGCAAGCAGACGGCTCAGGGGATTACCACCTGAAGCCAGGTTCGCCAGCGATCGACGCCGGGAACTCCACCGTGGGTCCTCCCCCGACCGCCGACTTCGATGGCAATCCGCGTCCTAAAGGCGCTCGCCACGATATCGGAGCGTACGAGTACCAGAACTAGCACCAGCTGTAACAACTTCATAACACGACCCCATCCGGCGAGGAGGTTTCCTCGTCCGGATGGGGTCATTTTTTTTCGTGCGCGAAAACGTCTGCGACTATCGCTATGAGGCTTCACCGCGGTTTCCAACGATGATCGGCTGCTCGTCAAATCCCTCTCCATCCGGGCTCTGTCGTTCTGTAAATTGAGACTGCAATATCCGCTGCTTATGTATCTCCCCAATCACTTCAGCAATGGTCCATTGCTGAGGGGCACGTTCGGGCCAGTCGGCATTGGCCAAAGCGGACGTGAGTTCTCGAACGGCATGAACGATTCGAGGGGACAAGCCACTGCTCAACATCGTCTCTTCCACTTCTTTCAGTTCTTCGCATCGTCTGGCAGCATGTTGTGGATAGGTGGGCAACATCCGCCGGACGACTTCCATGATGCTTGGGTAAATCTCGTCGCAAGACTCCATTGCTTCGTTGAGCAGATGCATGTTTTGGGCAAGCATCATGGTCTCGATGAACAGCGCCGACAAGCCTTTCGGTATCCCCGAAACGATCATCTTGAGAGCCGACGCCTGGCCCGGCATATCTCCGACGACTTTGACACGCATGATGGATTCGAATTGAGCTGAAAGTTCGCTTGCGCGCGCTCCGCTAAGGTATAGGGTCCCCCTTTGCCCGAGTTGTGACGCTAACCCAAAGATCGAACCATCGACGAAGTCAACCGGAACGCGACCCAGCGCCTCAGAGATTTGTGCCACAGTCAACGGGGAGATGGAGTTCGCATCCAGATAAAGCAGCCTTCGGGAAGAACCTTCAAGGTGCGCAGCAACGTCTCTGGCTACGGAAAGCGCCGCACCTGGAGAAACAAGTGATATCACGACATCCGAGCGCTCGAGAACTTCACGAGGAAGCTCAACTGCGCTCAGCCCGTTCTTGTGACAAAGGTGGCGCGTACGAGGACTTCTGCCCTTGACGGTCGTAATAACGCGAAACCCGGCCTCGCACAGCAACTTCCCGAATGAGGCTCCCATCTCGCCCGGGTATAGGATCCCAATCGTACTGCGAAGCTGGTTATTGTCGGTCACGATAAATAGCCAAGGGCACCTATTTCGGCGGTAACACCATAACCGGTTCGATTTGGGCGGGGTTATCAGACTTGATAATCGTCGTTGAAGGCATAATTGGCGATTGCGACATCCGCGATCGATGCACGGGAGCGGCACTAGCTTTCCTACTTAGCTTTGCACGCCAGAACCGAGACCATGTGTAACGAATCAAACGAACGTTGCCGACGAGCGCAGGTAGCGGGTCATTCCACCGGAAAACAGGAAAAACCTGCCGGTGCATGATGCTGCGTATCCACGCCCGAAAGGTTAGCAGGCCCATTTTGCTCAGTTGCCGGTAAGCGGCGAAATCACCAACTGGTTTCCATAGTCGCATGCCCAAGCGGTAGCTGGACGGCGTCACATATGTGCGACCAGTTAGCCTGTTATATACGAACAATGGCAGATTCAGTCCGCTGGCAACGAGCAAGCAATCCGCCGCGGTAAAGCGTGCGTTGCATTCGATCAGTTTCAGCCGGCCATCCCGATGATCCATCTTGAACTCAACGTTCGCCACGCCACGCAATCCAACCTTCCGGAAAAGCGCCAATGCCTGTTCTTGAATATCCGGCACGTCGTCAGTTATGTGGTAAGTCGACCCACCCATATTCATGGGATATCGTCGAATAACCCTCTTAGTGAAATCAAGGAGGTTATTCCCATTTTCATCCAGATAGGTGTAATAGCTGCATAGTTGATCGTCGGGTCCCGGAATCATTTCGACAAGAAATGTCTGAATGCCTTCGCAACAGACCTTGTCAAAAGCACAAAGCAACTCCTCCAGGCTGTATGCAACGGAGTAGGTTCCGGAGAACTTCCTGCTGAATTTGTGCCCAATGATCGGCTTGAGCACCAAGGGAAACACTAATTCCTGCTCGAGCGTTACAATCTGCTCCCGTGTATCGGCCACCCAGAACTTCGGAGTAGGTACGCCGGCGACCTGTGCGGCGCGGTATGTCTGGAGTTTGTCGAGCATGCAAAGCTGCGCAGCCGGGTTCGACAAATCGAGTGTAAATTTCTCAGAAAGCGATTCGCGATGCATGGCGATAAGCTCGATCGCCTCATCACTGGCGGCCAATAGAACCGCACCTCGCAGATGGTCGGACTCGCGGCCCGAGAGATACGCCGCCCAAACCTCTACTCCGGTTGCGTTACTCTCCGGCAGGTCAATCCACTTACAGAACCGGGAGTACTTAACCTCAGCATGCGGATGATTGATCGCATAGACGGGAACACCGGCAGCACCCAGGCTCCTGGCGATCGAAAGGCACCCAAGGTCGCCTCCCACTATGACGGCGGGTGGTAGTCTGTCATTCAACAATTCGATTCCTTCCAGGCCATTTCGATAGGAGTCATGCCACCTGCGTAAGAGCTGCGGGGCGCGCCTGCCCCATTGTGATGGATGTGGCAAGCAGATCGACAATACCGCGTCGTGCCAGGTCGCGAATAGCTTCACGCACATCTCCGCCTTTTCCAGACTGTTCCATTTGCCAGGCAATTTCAGCTACGGTTCGGCGTCCATCCATCGAACGCAGTGCCTCGAACTCAGGTCCGGTGATGGAAGCGTGCGGCTGTCCATAGATGACTACGCCGAACAGTACGTTCCAGTCGCGGTTATACCGGCGATGAATGTAATCTACCCGCCTGGCAATCACGGGTATGCTGGCAGCCCAATTGGAAGGAGATGACTCAACCATGGACAACGTGCGTTGCCGTATCTCGGAACTGCGTGGATCTTCTCCTAGTGTGTCGCAGTTATAAGTATTCAACTTCAAATACAGCACCGTCGTTCCGGCACCATGTTCGCGCAGATGCCACATCGCGTTTCCTCTGAAAACCTGGACATCACGGGGCCGATCCTGAATTTCCACTCGAGGCGCACTCTTCAGCCTCGCATCTGGAAGGTCGTGTGGAGAGAAGCTGGAGCGCAACTCTGCCGTCGAATTGAATGGGTTCACACTGACGTCATGCTCCGGATAGATGACTAGTGTCGATTCTTCTGGAACACGGATCGAAAAACCGACGGCAAACTCAGAACCAAAACGGTCCTTGTGCGCCAGCGGGTACGGATCTGCACCGGGTTCATACTCTTTGATGTGGCGCTCCGACAATGTCAGGCTGTGCACATCGACGCCGCAGATCGTCGCGACGGTTGCGCGCAACTCATCATAATGCTCCGGTTCGAGAAATTCGAACATGGCCTGCTGCTTATCGCCGCGAGCGAAGTCTTTCAGATGCTTCTGGCCGAATGAATCCTCAACGTATTTAACCAGTTGGGCATGGAAGTCTTCGGGCAGGCCCTCCGGGATATGCACGTACCCATGCTCCGCAAAAGCGCCGGCATAGCTGTGAGCGTCGAAGTTGAACATTTTTGACATTTTGATCTCCTGTCTCAAGCTGCTGTGGGGTGCGGCTCCGCTACACGATTGGCGAGCAGAAACGGCAACAGGTGGACTGCGACGGGATAGCTCCCATCCCGCTTGTGATAGTGGTGGTGATACGAGGGTGTGGTGTTGATTTCCAGGATGACGCCACCCGACTCGGCCAGGGGCACAAGGGGATCGGGCGTGATTACGTCGATGCCCACGAACCGTACACCGGTAGCCGCCGCGGCCAACGCACCATCTTCAATAATGGATTTACACAACAGACCCTTTGCCGCGAAGTTGTCATGTTGGGAGTTGTCGTTGACGACCATTTTGAGCGTTACTGTGGTTCCCTCCGTTGCTACGGAAGAAAGTGTTAGACCCTGCGCCGCGAGCGTGTTCCGCACGTCCGTGTCAACCACAATAAGAGTGTGCGCAAGATCCGGCCCAGCGCTCAGTCTGGCGCGGTTTTCCAAGCGGATCAATTCCCTGACGGTGGACCTTCCGTCGGCTGTCACTGAGGAAGGTTTCCGAAGGACTGCATCGAGCAACACACCATCGAAGTAGAGAAGCCTGTAGACGTTGCCGCGTACCTGCTGCTCAACCATAAGATTTCGACCATAGACAGATGCATTTGCCGCCGCACGAACAAGGTCGAATGCCCCGCTAACACCGGTCGTCACGCCTCTTCCACCACCGCCGTTCGCTGGCTTTACGACGCATTTGTTCGCGGAGTTTTCGACAAACGCCGCGGCTTTAGCGATCTCATTGAGCGTGAATTCGCAATAAGGAGGGGTGGGCAATCGAAGTTTAGCCAGTAAACGATGCACCAGCGGCTTGTTGACTGTCACTGCAACATCGATCACACGATCTATGGATGTGGTGTTCTGTTGGACACGCGTGTAGTCCCGGCCAAGCCGAATTTCCAGAATCTCATCTCCCAAGACATTGATGCTGGCTCCATGCCGGGAAGCAGCGTCACGCCATAACTCGGTATAGAAGCGCGATCGATGTTCGAGAGCGAGGCGAGTGTCAGCGCTCCGCACACGGAACGCCTCTCTCAAGCGATATCCAACGTAAAGCATTTTGGCAACACCTGGACGACAGATCAGTTCCATCGAGATCGCTCCTCTTTTTTATGCAGCTACGCTTTCCCCAGCAGGGGTGACGGCACATCCAGCCTGTGTCAGGATTCGATCCACCCAGTCGTTGGAGAAATCTCCACGCTTGACGCTCTCCAGATACGCGGCCTGGTTGATCTTCTGGTTGCGCAGTCTTTTAAGAAGGTTGTCTGTAACTTCCTGCGGAACCACGACTATGCCTGCACCGTCTGCAACGATGACATCACCCGGGTTTACCACAATACCGCCGCAGCAAATGGGGTAATTTATCTCACCAGGTCCGCGATGCAGCGGTCCGATGGACGTGGTACCCCGCGCGAATATTGGAAAGTCCAACTCGAGAATGTCAGGTAAGTCGCGAATAAAACCATCTACGACGAAGCCGGCTATCCCGCGATGCCTAGCCTTGGTTGAAACCAGATCGCCCAACACCGCATTCATGGAAGAAGCGTGGGCATCAATGACCACGATGTCGCCCGGCATGGCCACGTCGAGACTCTTGTGCACCATCAGGTTATCCCCCGGAAACACCTTAACGGTGCAAGCCGCCCCACATAGCTTGTGGTGCGTGCCTGTCAAGCAGGTGATCGCAGAATCCATAGCGTACAGCCGGTTGAGCATGTCAGAGATATCCGGGGTTGGAAACTCTGTGAACTGCTCCATGAAATCGGAGGTTAAGCGACGAAACTCCGCTTTCACGCGAAAGCCCGGCCCGGGAAACATTTCAGCCGAAATTGGTTTTGTGGCTTTGTTTTCCATACTGCCTCCTTGTTGTAAGAAGAAGTTCGATGGTCTTCGATCGCCGCTTGAAACGTGCGGCCCAGCACTCATCGGTGCTCACCAATAAGATGTCATCGTGCGTAGCGTATTCAGCGACACGGCCCTTCATCTCTGAAGCTAGTTGCGTCGCAAGGCGCAGTCGCCGCCGTTCCGCTGCCCATGAACTCTGTTGCTCCAACCACGCCAGGCTGATCAATTCCGTCTCGCCTGATAATCCTCCACATAGTCAGAACAATGATCTTGAAATCAAGCCAAAAGGACTGGTGATCGACATACCAGACGTCCATCACAAATTTGCGATCCCAACTTACAGTGTTTCGACCATTGATCTGAGCCCACCCCGTGATACCAGGAAGCACTTCATGGCGTCGCATCTGAACAGAGGAATAACGATCCAGGTAGCAGGCCAGAAGGGGCCGAGGGCCGACGATGCTCATCTCACCGCGAATGACGTTGATCAGTTCCGGGAGTTCATCCAGACTGCTGCTACGCAGAAGGCGTCCAAACGACGTGATACGGGCACCGTCGCGCACCAATTTATCGCTAACATCGAGAGGCTTCATCATCGTGCGAAATTTCAATAAGGTGAAGAGCTTTCCGTCCAATCCCGGGCGGCGCTGTCGAAAGACAATCGGTTTACCGAGAAATACGAACACGAGCAAACCAATCAACAGCATGAGTGGCGACAAGAGGATGAGCGCAAGGGTCCCAACGCTCAGGTCGAATAGCCGTTTCAGTTTGTAAGTTCGAGCATGTTCTCGTGCGTCCATTGTGATGTGAAGCGTCTTCGTATTGCCGGGCGTCCCTGTTCGAGATCATGCAGCCGTTGACACTGTCGCAGCCACAGCATCGTTCGCGGGTTTCTTGATCAGTTCCTTAGCAGGAATTCCAACCACGGTTGTCCCTGGACTGACATCCTTATTTACTACCGCTCCTGCGCCAATGGTCGCACCGTCGCCAATTTTCACGTACTGCAGAATCTGGGCTCCGGTGCCTACGAGCACGCCGCTTCCCAGTTCAACTCCACCCGATATATTGACCGTTGGGTTGAGCACGCAACCGCGACCGATCACAGCTTCATGTCCGATGGTGCAAGACAGGTTAACCATGCAGAATGGCTCAAACTGAACGTTTACCGTGACGATGTTGCCAGCACAGACGATCACTCCTTCACCGACTTGCATCGTTCGTTGCTGCCATTTCACGTTGGGGTGGACAAGTGCGGGCCATGCGATGTGCGGAAATCTCCGTTTAAGTTCTTCCGCGAGTTTTAGCCTTACGGCCGGAGTGCCAATCCCTATAGCTAGCGCATCGACGCGATTTGATTCAAGCCAGGAGAAGTCTCCTAGGACGGGGCTGTCGTAAGGTCCGATTCGATTTGCGTCGCTCACAAGAAAGCCGACCGTTTCATACCTGGAAGACTCTTGACTGATCGCGGCTGAAATATCTTCCAGCATCCAGGCAAGTTCCCGGGCAAATCCTCCCGCACCTATGATTGCGATACGTTTCATCGAATTTCCTCCAGCCACATTTTGTGCTCTTGCTCAGTTTGCCTTCTTCGCCAGTTGCTCATCAGACTGATATGCGCCGAGATCGGGTGCCAAGCCAGCGGTCCGCGGTCTGCCCTCGAAATCGGTCTCTGGAGCGTCCATAACTCTTCCAGCCTTCAGTGCCGGGCTCGTTCTCTTCAAGTGGTAGTCACCCGTGAAGAAGTTTCCCGTAGGGTTGATAAATCTCGGATTCGCGAAAACAGCCTTGTCGAAGGAGTTACAAGTCGCACCGGATTTTATGCAACCTTGAAGCAAAATATTGCGATCCCGGTTGGCGAAGGACAAATTGTTCGTGTAGACGTTGTGCCGGCCTGCTCTGGAGTACTCCCAGAACCCAATAGTCCTGTTGTGGTACATGATGTTATTGGAGACAACCATATAATCGGCCAAACAGGTTCGATGGCATGGAGAGTCACCAGCTCCAACGAGAATGCCCACATCGTTCTCGAACACGGTGTTGTTGCTGATTGTATTGTTAGTGGCTGCGTGCCATGTGCCGATGCCCTTGGAGGCATTGTGATAGCTGATGTTGTTGACGGCAGTGTCGAACGGCGCTGCTAGATAGATGCCATGATACTTGTTGCAACTTCCGGGGCCGCCTGCACCAACGTTGTGTACCACGTTGGCGATGACCTCCATGTAGCCGCCCTGGTAGTTGCCTTGTTCGATCCCACTGGCGCCATAGCTCGAGCAACCTGTGCGCCCAGGAATATCATGTACATGGTTGCCGATAACGCGCACATGGGTCCCAAGAACCCAGATACCCATGTTGGCGTTACTCGTGACATCGAAATCAACCAGGTCAACATAATTTCCAGCAACGACAATACCCCATCCGAGATGGTTTTCCGGATTTACGTGTCCGACAATTCGCGCTGCCCACTTAGTTTCTGCGACCCATCGTATCCGCGCAGATTCGACTCCGCTCGTGCCAATTCGGATCGTGTTTTGGGCGGTGTAGCCGTTGTACTCTCCTGGCAATACGTGCACCGTGTCTCCAGGCTGCACTACGGAATCTGCTTTTTTGAAGCTCGAAAACGGTGCTTCCTTAGTACCAGGGTTCGAATCGTTGCCGGAAGGCGAGAGGTAGAACTCTGTGACCGGCGTCTCTGTCGCATAGGGTTGTTGCTCTGATGAGGCTCGCATAACTATCGCTGCGCAGAGCAGGGCAAATAGGGTTACAGTGCTTGCCCAGTGAGTTCTCGGTATTAGAAGCACCATGTGCATATATCGGATCCAGGAGAATTCTGCTTTCAGTATTTGCACCAGCACGTACCAACACGCAAAGCGTTCAAGGGTAGCTCGCGAGTTGATGCGTGGCAAACCAGCGATCCAGTTCCATGACATTGCGGTGATCGGGATTGTTTTCAGTATCCCCGGAGTTCAGATGCACCATGATCTCCACATCGTCCGGCGTGGCCGCAAGGATCTCCTGTACATCGGTTGCAGAGCCAAAGTATCGGGTTTTCGCCAGGCCGTATATCCGCAGCCTGACGTTGTAGAGGAATTTGTATAGCAAGTGAGTAAAGCCGATTCCGGGGCCACAGTTTCTAGCCAATCGGACGGCCTTTATCCCATACTGGTGCGCAACAGTAATGACCGCTGCCCCGATGGCCCATTCCGTGTGGACATGATGATGTGAATCCAGGTGGGTAGGATACAGCCCACGATCCAGACATGCCTTGACTTGTGCAGCAATCTCCGTTTCGACCGCAAGCCTCTCCTCCTTCGACAACCGAAGCCGTGTTTGCCGGTTCCTGCTCCGCAGCCTCCCAACGTCATCGCAAAAACGCGGACATCGTCGAATGGGAGCAGACAGTGGATAACCCTCTGTCAGGTTCAGGTGTACTCCGATCTTGCCGAGAAGTCGATGGCTGTGTGTCAACGCACAGGCTTCTTCGAAACCTGGCATATTGGCCATCAGGGTGGCACTTGAGATCACATTCTTCTCGAATGCTTCTACGATGGCCCGGTTGACTTCAGCACTCATCCCGAAGTCGTCAGCATTGACTATGATCTTTCGGGATTTATTGAGTGCGAGCATTTTTCACCTGCAACGTGGCGGTACGATCGACGTCCAAGCTCAGAGTTTCATTCTGTACTTGCTCGGGAAAAGCAAGAGCGCTCTGCAAGACTCGTTCGAGGCGGCGGGCAAGCCCGGAGTAATCGTGGTGCTCCTCTATGTAGCGCCGGCCACGTAATCCCATGTTCCATCTTTCCTCGCTCGACATGGCAGCCAACGTTTCGACCGCGGCTGCAATGGCCTTTGGCTCCTCCGGCGCTACAGTAATTCCAGCGACCGCTTCGACGATGGGATTGTTGTGCGAATTTCCAGCGAAGATCGTTGGACGCGCAGCGGCCATATATTCGTGAAGCTTGTTCGGACTTATACCGTAGCGGTATAAGTCGGTCTTCTTCGCTGTGATGATAAAGGCATCAGCGCCTTGTAATAGCGAGAAGACCTCTCGCCTCGGTACCGGATCAACAAACACAACGTTAGCAATGTTTTCTGTTACTACTTTGTGCTGCAATGCCGGTTTATTCGGGCCGTTTCCGATCAAGCGAAAACAAAAGCGGCCAGGTGCTTGCTTATTCAGAATGGCCGCTGCATCAAGCACCGAATCCAAGGCGTCGGATAAGCCGTGAGACCCTGCGTACATGACAGTAAACTGATTGCCTGGCGCAGGGGCGTGCGGAAGCGGCATGAGTTCCATATCCACACCATTAGGAATCCAGGTAATGTCGTTCGGTCGCGCACCTCGTGGCACCATATATTCCGAAGCGTTTGGCAAGAGAGTAACGATCTTGTCCGCATTGCGATACAGATATCGCTCAATCATTCCGAACCCGACAACTGCCGGGTGGTATGGGCGCATACCCATATCAATGAGCGTCTGCGGCCAAAGGTCACGTATTTCCAACACAAAAGGAACACGTATTCGTCTAGCCAACCGCTCTGCGGCCAAAGCTGCAAGTAAGGTCAGCGATGAGCCGATCACTATATCCGGTTTGGGCATTCTCCGGGTACCCAGACCAAGCCACACTTCAAATGCAAAAACAAACATGTTCCAAAGCCGCGCTAAGTTGTTGCGATACGCGGGTACGCGGAATAGCAGAAAAGGAACCTCGTCAAACTGCTCAAAAGTGCACAGCCTTCGGTGTGCGCAGCTCATCTGCATCCCAGTGGCATGATTGAAACTGGATGCGACAACTGTGACCTCATGTCCCCTGCGAATCAGTTCTCGCGCAAGAGTTGAGTGGCGCGTACCGCCAGGCTCCGACGGCGGAAGAGCGTAGTGATTAATTAGCCACACTCGCATGTGAATTGATCCTCAACTACCGATTGATTACGAGTAGCGTGTCCTTCGCTTCGCACTATGGCGCTAACTCAAAGCTGCGCAATCAGTCTTGGCCGGAACCGATACCTAATAGCCGTCTTGTCTCTAAGCAACCACAATTCATCAGGACGTCGACGATAGATAGATTGCCAACGAATTCACCAAACCGTTGGGTATAACGTGGTTGAGAGAAGGAGGAGTACACAGGCGTAATTCCAGCGTCCTCAAATTTAGAGTCTTCCTGGTACGATTTAGCTCCCGTTCCGGCGAGGTATATCTCTGCCCCGACTGCTTGACATATATCCAACAGCAGGTCGGTTTTGTGACCCGATACATTCAATCTGCTTGCACGTATAAACTCTGTTCTTAGGCCGAGGCAGGTGGCGATTGCGTAGATCACCCCGATATTGAAATCTGCCAGCGAGGTCGTCGTGCCGGTGTCGGCAGAGTACAGCGGCTCAAGCAATGCTTGGATCTCTTTGAAGTAGGGCGCCCTGCTATAGTTGCCCCGCAACGTTGCCAGATGCCGTTTCGCCCACGGGTGAGTATTATCGGTTTCTACTTCACCGATGAGTTGGCCGGATCGGCCGCTCGTAAGCACCGGGATCGTTAGCCATGCCGGACCGGTTGGCGTTTTTATGGAATTTCGATTGACGAAGCTGCCAGATGGATAGACTACAGTGTCCAGAAATACGAACTTGTCAGAATTTGCCATCTTGAAGAAATAACCCAACCAAGGTATGTAATTTGGCTGGTGGATAGCCGCAGTCGTATTCGTGTCGCAGAGTTTGGAATACTCGCGTGTCACGTCCATTGCTGGTTTACTTACCACTTGAGCCTCATCACTTCGAAGGCTTCGGCGTAAGGCGCTTTCACTTGCACTCCGCGAACTCTCGCCAACCCCTCGACAAATTCCAAAGAGAAGTAGGGGCGAGAAAGCTCAAACTGCGACTTATACGCCTGGAGCGCATCCCATTTTGCTTGCAAGTCACAGCGTTCCAGAGTGACAAATGCCTGTGCCGGAAACCCGATGTTGTTCCAGGGTAGTTCGTACCCCCAGACCGTCATATCTTTGAAGCAACGCAAACCTTCGACGTTGAGTACCTGGTGATCCTGGTGCAGGTCGCTGGCAGAGGGGAGAAATACCATGCTTGGATTGACTCGGCTCCTCAGTTTCACTAACTCTTCCAATAGCTCCTGCCGGTGGTAGGACAAGCGACGAACCGGATATCCGAATACTAAGGCTCTTTCAGGTGGGATACCGAGCGTCTGCATCGCAGCCAGAAACTCGTCGCGGAGTCGGGTCGGCGCTGTTCCAGGGGGGAGCGATTCTTCCGCCGTGGAAAAGGCAGCAACGAAAACGTCCTCACCCTCCCTGAGCAATCGTGCAATCGTGCCGCCACAGCCTAGTTCGGCGTCGTCCGTATGTGGAGCAAGCACCAAGACTCGCTGCATGGAACTCATCACCTGTTTGACCATGCTTTGACCTGTGAACTCCTAACTGCAATGGCCTGTCATTTATGCTCCCACGTTGAACAAAGGGGGTCTCTCATCCAGAGGGGCAAGGGTTCGACGGAGGAGCGTTTGTCGCTAAGCACGTTCTTGTATACCTGGCTCAGCACTTTGCTCGCCGCCGGCCAGTTATAGGCTCGAAGAACCGCATCGCGACCGTTGGTTCCCATCTGCTGCCGCAGTACCGGCCGATCGAGCAAGTCCGTGATGGCCGCTGCTGCCCGTTCCGCGTTACATGGATCGATGCAGATTCCACACTGCGCCGCGTCAATAATTTTCCTGAGGTTTGGAAAATCGGAAGAGACCAGCGGAAGTGCGCACCACATATATTCGAATAACTTGAGGGTGTTTTCTCCTGCGTATGCGTAAGCCGGCACGGGCTGAAGAAGCAACAGACCCAGATCGGCTTCAGCAATGTGCTGGTACACCGCGCGCAGGTTTTGATTTCCGAGATACCGGACGTTGGGGACTGCACGGATACGCTTCTCATCCTCGGGGAATGGACATGTTCCCATGAGTTCCAGTTCCACATTGTGATCTCGGAGCAACTCTGCGATCTTCAGCATTACCCCAAGGCCGCGCTCCTCGGACAACCCCCCCACGTAGATTAGTGTGCGCTTGCTGTGCTGCTTGCTCGCAACTCGCTCTACCGAGGTGAGCAGGGGATAATTTGGCACTACGCTGATAGGCAGTCCGGTGAACGTTTTGGTTGAGTAGCAATCTGCCACGAGGACATGGTCCCACAGCGCACTTACCATTCGTTCATAAGCTCCGAAGCCCACACTGATCATAGGGCGCAGCTTTGCTGGAATCCATCGCATGGAAAGAATCTTGTCAGGATAGAATTCTCGGGTATCGTAGATTACCTTCTTGCCAGCCAACTTGAGCAGAAGCCCCGCCGGAATAAGGTCGGGATGGTGAAATTGATATATGTCACCATCCTGCCGTTTGGCCTCCCGGTACATCTTCCAGGAGAGGCCAACCATACGCGAGAGACGCCCTTTCGATGGTGGCAGCGCACGTATCCTGACGCCATCGACGATTTCGTCGCGATCGTGGCAAACAATCTGAGTAACCTCGTACCCCTCTGCAACCTCTGATTTGCACGCTTTCTGAAATATCCGAATGTCGTCGGGGGGATACGTGCTCAGATGCACAATGTGTCGCACTTTCATCGGGTAGATATCCTTGTGGTCGAACACCGCTCTGGCCTACGCTGCCGCGTCGGTATTTTCCAGTTGCCGACGTGCGGCGTCAAATGTTTCTGTAGTCGAGCTAGGCTTCTGTCTCTGCCTGAAATGTTCGGCAATAAGGTCAATCGTGCTATCAAGAGACGTTGAAGGTCGCCATCCGATACACCGTTCGATCTTGGCCGTCGACGGTATTCGACGCGGCATATCTTCGAACCCAGCCTCGTAAGCCTGGTCGTAGGGAATGTAGCTGATCGGAGAACTGCTGCTGAGCTTAGCTTTGATTAGCTTGGCGAGACCTTCAATGGAAATCTCTTCCGAACTACCTATGTTGAACACTTGACCGACGGACTCCGGAGCATCCAGCAATTTCAGAATCGCTGCTACCGTATCTCCTACATAGCAGAAACAGCGGCTTTGTTTGCCTGTTCCAAATACTGTGATCGGCCGGCCCTCCAGAGCCTGCCGAACGAAGTTCGGCACGACCATTCCATATTGCCCCGTCTGCCGCGGCCCTATGGTGTTAAAGAACCTTCCGACAACAACCGGGAGCTTTCTCTCTTTCCAATATGCCAAGGCCAGAAACTCATCCAGGGCCTTCGATGCGGCATAACTCCATCGACCCTTATCCGTCGAACCTAGAACCAGATCGTCCTCTTCGCGGAAGGGAAAGTGCGCACTCTTACCGTAAACCTCCGAGGTCGAAGCGATGAACACCTTTTTCTTTTTCTTGCGTGCTGCCTCCAGCACCAATTCCGTTCCCTTGATGTTGGTCTCAATCGTACGGACCGGGCTCTCGACAATAAGACGCACTCCGACTGCAGCTGCAAGATGCACAACAATATCGCTCTCATCAACCAGTTCGGCCAGCAAAGCCTTGTTCATTACGGAATCGATCCAGTAATTGAGCTTTGGAATGTTTTTAAGATGGCGAATATTCTCCGAGCTACCGGTGGAGAGGTCGTCCATAATTAGAACTTCGTCACCTCGGGACAGCAATGCTTCTGTAAGGTGAGAACCTATAAATCCTGCACCGCCCGTAATGAGAACACGCATGTCATTTCCCCCTATCAGGTTTTCTATTTCGTGCTGACCAGAAATGGTCCCGCGGAAGTGGAATCCGGCCTGCGGGATCCGTTCACATGCCCAACCGCAGCGAAACATAGCTCCTCAAGTATTTCTGCACTACAGGACCAGGAGCAGTGAGCTTCGACAAACCGGCGGCCTTCTGCGGAAAGGCGCGCGCATTCCTCGCCGTGAGTCAAAAGTCTGATGATACCGGCGGCAATCTCTTCGGCGTTTGTGCCGATAATCAATTGCGGTTCGATGCCGCTTACGCACAGTCCAGCCGCTACCACAGGAGTCGTGACGACGGGCACTTCCATCGACATGGCTTCAAGCACCTTGTTCTGCACTCCGGAGGCGAAGCGAAGCGGTGCAACAAATACGTCAGCTCGATCCAGATATGGTCTGATGTCACCGACTGCCCCAGTAACCGTCACATCGGAGAAACGCTGGGCGGCATTTACCAACTCCGGTAAAGGATCACGGCCCACAATCAGAACTTCCAGATCTGAAATGGCTCGCCTTACTAGCGGAAGTATCCTATCCAGTAGAAATACGGCCGCGTCTGCGTTAGGGGAATAGCTCATGACTCCTGAAAACACGATGCAGTTTCTTCCGGAGGGTGGGGAGCTACGTTTCCAGTAGTCATAATCAACGCCCTGTGGCACGACTACGCTTTGGTCGGAAGGTCCCAGGAGATTCTCTCTGTCCCGCGCCGAGATGAAAAACCGGTAAGGCGTTTTGCGCGAGAGTCTTTCTTCCAACCGTCGTTCCCTCACATAATGGAAAAATAGTTTCGGCCAATGCAAGAGAGAAGCTTGTCGCATCTGCTGGAGGACCCGCTCGCAATTGGTGTCGCCGCACTCAACTACGATGGGCACTTCGACTCTCTGTAATAGCGGAATAGCCTCTCGACCATGAAAGAGTACAAGATCGAAGTTTTCCTCCCGCAGCAAACTGAGGGCCACCGCCTTCATCTGTTTCACAGCCCACCGCGTGCCCCAGAGCTCCTGTAGTCGTCTACCAAGAGCGGGTACTCGATCGCACATCCTGAGCCATCTGGGTTCGGGAGCATTGCATCGACTGAAGAACGCAATCCGCTCAGCATACGGACTCAGCGCGACGATCGTTTCCGGCGAAACCTGCTTCAAGTTAGTAAGGCAGATAAAAGTAACGGCGTGGCGTTGCCCTAATACGCGTAAGAGGTGGAAACCTCGCAAATAGCCGCTTGTCAGGGGGTAAGGGAGCTCGGGATATAACCAAAGAATTTTCATTGCGCCGTTTTGCAATCGGTGAAAGCCGCGCTATCGCTTCGCCAGAAAGGAAACCGCCTCTATGGAACCCTGCTATAGATCGCCATGCCAGTAGCAGTCTGGACAATGGCGTCGAGGGTTCGCTTGCCCGCCACTTTCGCGCCACTGGTGGGAACGAAGACTATGTCTTCCGATTGCAGATTGATATCGGGCGATTTTGCGGACAGTATCTTCTTGAGAGAGATGAGTTTCTCCTGGGGATCCCTTTCAGGTCCCGTTTTGCGAATCAACTGTGCTCTGTCGAGAGCGGCGGTGGGATTGGCGCCCTGTGCCATTGCGTATGCTTGGAGAATCGTCATCTGCGAGTTCTCCATGACGAACCCGCCAGGCAGACGAACATCCCCAACGACGTAGACAACTCCCGCTTTAGATACCACTACCGTATCGCCCGGATACACATAGATATTGCTTTGGCCGGAAGACTTACCGTCGTAAGACATGGTTACTACTTCCGACTCTTGCGAGCCGGACCGATGCAACACTGATACAGTATTGCCAGCTCGGGGAGTAGTGCCGCCAGCGGCAGAGAGTGCGTCAAACAGTTTTCGGGGCCCGGGCATCTGATAAACCCCAGGCTTCTGAACCTCACCCAAGACAGAAATGCCCTGCGTACTGAATTCCTTTTCGAGAACGGAAACACGCGGATCAGTGAAGAAGTTGCCGTCGCTGAGACGCTTTGCGATGAGCGCTTCGGCCTGGGCCGGGGTGAAGCCGCCGACTTTGACTGTACCCGCCAGAGGCAGTGTTATCTCACCTATCGAATTAACTCTGACATCCTTGACATAGTCCGGCGCACCGTACACGCTGACCTCAATCAAATCGCCTGCCCCAATCAGGATCTCAAAACCGGTCCCCCCGTTTGCGGTAGACGGAGAAGGCGCAAGAATTTTTCGTTGGCCGGTATCTCCGCTGGTGGCGGGAGCAGAATCCATAAAAGCACCACCACCTGAACCCTGTTTCGATATGTCATGCACTGCCGCGCCATTCTGACCAGGTGCGATCAGAGTTGGTAGAGGCGCAACCCTAATCGGTGAAGTGGGCTCTTGCGTCGTTTGGGCAGCCGATGCAAGCGCTCCAAGTAGCAGAAGTGCCAGGCCCATGCGCAAAGCGTTGGTTGTTGTTCCCGCGATATAGGACATAATCACCTCGATCTCTTCGCAGATTCAAAATCGAACGAGCTGCCGAACTCAGCTTTCGCTTTCAGAAAGGTAGAAAATAGGTTGAAGCCAAAACGCGAAATATGGAATTTGCAGTCGATCACGCGAAACTCTGAGCTCTGATTGAATGTGTGTATGCCCCTGCTTCCTGGGACCCAATCAGGAGTAATGCTCGTGAGCAGGCTTTCTTGATAGTCCGTCTCCGAAAGCACATCCACTCGGTGTAATTGGGCGGCATAGCCATACCCTTTTGAACAATCCTGACCAGGCCTGATCAGTTGTCCGTTGTCGAAATACAAACAACCAGCAGGACGGGCGTGGCAAACATCGAAAACGATAGGGTTCTTTGGGTGAGTCGTCCAAGGTCCCAATGGGGAGTCCGCGAAGAACAGGAACAATGCTTTGTCAGGTGAAGCGTGGTCGAGTACGCCTGCGGTAAACATCCACCATTTATCGTTATGGTGCAGCAGAGTGGAGTCGGTCGCTGCTACGTTTGACATCAAAACCGCTTCGTGAACCCACGAATACGGAAAATCACTTGCCCGATACATTTCAACTGTTCCGTTGTCGCGAGTTTCGGGAATCATGTATATCTCCCCTTGCCATGCGAAGAGGAATGGGTACGAGAGATGGTAGTTGCGCTCCAGCACTACCTGTGGCTCGCTGTAGTTGCCATTACTATCCACAACGCAGCACGAAATCACACCCTTTCGGGATGAGAACCAGTAATCTTCAAAAAAGAGATAGCTGCGCCCACTTTTCTCGAACAAGAATGGATCGGCGTAAAAATGATCCCGAGGCGGGCGCATGACTTTGACGCCGTGATCTGCCTTCGGCACGTCAGCTTTCGTCTGCATAACAATTGACCATTGCTCACGTAACAGGAGTTTCGTAAGTTCATTCCGAAGAGCCCACATAACCCAGCGCGCCAGGAAGCGCGCCATGTGTAGATTGCCGAGGGTGCGATGCTTTGCGTGTTGGCTAACATTGGTTCCGGAGCAAATCTGTGCATTCATCCGCACGCGCGCCGTGTCGGAGAGCTGCGCGATCAGAACGTTAGTTATTTCCCAGTAAGCGGCGTTCTGATTCAGTGCCAGGGAGAGGAAATTGGTGGTAACGTACGAGCAATATACGACGCGAGTCGAATTATGTCTTCGCTCAATTATCTGAAGTCCGTGCAACGTGAAACGATTGCCTTCGTACATATCCCAAAATTGACCCGGGACCTCGCCTGCTTCGCAGAAAGTGTCCTGTTGCACCGACCACGCACCTAAACCGACACACCCTGACAAATCGGCTCCAGGAACGCCATGCCCGAGATATAAGAGCAGATCAAGGTTGGCCCCTTTTATGGCTGCAAGATCGTCATCCAGAAAGGGAGTGTCATTGCACGTTCGGAGCAAGACCGGGGTAGCCCGACGGTTCAAGGGCAAGCGCCACTCCCGCAACCGAAGAGCATCGGTCCTAGACCGACGGATCCAACGATCAAATGCAGCCCAGTACCGAAACAGGATAGGACCACGCCTCGGTGTCTCCTTCGAATCGTCATTCAGGACAATAAAGAAAGGTTCGATGGTGCTGCAATCCGTCAGTTTGTAAACAAGATACTGAATCCAGCCGGGCACCCACAAAGAGTCCACAACCAGCCCGAGTCTTAGCGGAACGGACGACGGTGGGCTGTCTGAGGCAACGACGGCAATGTTGGAGAGTGAAGGCACTTCGTGAACTATCCGGAACGTGCTGCGTTGGAAATCAGAGGTATTGCGCTATCGTGAGCCGGGGTCGCAGAGTTCTTCGTTTTCTCGCTGGACGTGCAAGGCTCCAACGGAGAGAGCCCAGGTGAACCAGAATGCCTTCCGCCAAAGGATGTCGAGCCCAAATCCAGCTGCCAGCATTCCCCAGCACGCCGCTTCGAAGGCTACTAGCCGGGATGAAGCGAAGATATTTCGAGTGACTCGCGGAAACGCCCGCATATGTGAGCGCACCGCGCCAAACAGAAACAACGTTCCAAGGATTCCGAATTCGACCGCTACGGTGAGATAGATGTTGTGGGAAGCGCGCTGATCTCCTGCGAAGAAACGCGAGGAGCCAACGTATCTCTCAAACGCGTTGGAAAAATTGTCCAGTCCCGCCCCGAAAATGCCGTAACTTCTCAGAGAATGTATGCCGATTAGCCAGATATCCTGCCGCCCTGCCATTCTGCTAGTGGAAGCTTCCTGCACGCGCTCGAAGAATAATCGCGGCATGAACAGCAGTGCAGTGCCCGCGACAATTACTGGGAGAAACAGTCGCCAGTTCAGACGCAGGCGGAGCAGAAATACAAATGTAATTACCGCCACAGCAGCGAGGGCCCCTCGCGACATCGTCAGAAACACGGCAAATGCAATCGCGCCAGTACTAGCCAAAAAGAGTACACGGTGTGGCCAGGTACGGCTCGACAGCACACCGCCAAAGGACAGCGACAAAGGCAGGAGAAGAGCGACGGCAAAAAAATTCGGATCCGACTGAGTTGATCCTTCCGCGAGAGAGACACGACCGGGGGCACCCCCTGAATGAGAGAACATATAAACGGAATAGATTGATGCACCCGTTCCTCCCAGGACGGTCAATAGAGAAATCCAGGACAACTCCTTGTCCGTGATTCGCAGTGAAACGACAGCCATGTAGAGGAGCCATAAGCCTACTGCCGTTGGAAGGCGCTTGAGAGCCATTGTTTGATCTATGGCCCATAGACTGGATACCCCGCCCCACAGAATGAACAGCGACCAAAATAGCGCCGTTTGTGGCGGTCGAATAATTCGTTCGCGCAACAAACCGGCGCTCAGAATCACAAATAACGCAAGCAAACCCACGTATCTGAGGAGAGTGTCACTTGGATCGGTACTGTTGCCCAAAGTGGTCATGGTCTCGAACGGGATGAGGAAGGCATACAGTCCCAGAGCCACTTCAATCGGGCGTACGAGCAACAACAACAGGCCAAAAACTCCGACGACAAAGAGCCAATTCTCCGAGGCAATCATCCACCCCAGAGAACATGCGGTGACGGCTAGAACAGTCATCGTCACAAGCAGGTGTGAGCTTCTGGATGGGGAGCTCTGGTAGGAACCGCGAATGGTTGTAGAAAACATGGGAGGTCGCTTCACTGCCTCAAGATTCAGCCACAAACATCGGCCTTGAACACTTCTTCACTGACGGTTTGCGCAACGCTCTACTATAGTTGGCGAGGGCAAAAGCATTGATATAACTCCACCATGCTTCTGGCATGACTGTCTGCCGAGTACCGCTGGTGAATCTCATCGTAGGCGACTTGCGTGAGGTATCCCCGCAAACTGGTATTGCTGTAAAGAGACATGCAGGCGTGGGCTAATTCCTCGGGGTTTTCGGTGGACACGAGTATTCCGTTCACTCCATGCCGAATCACTTCGGGGATGCCACCTATCTTTCGAGAAACTACCGCAACTCCAAGGGCCATAGCTTCGAGCATCACCATTGGAATGCCTTCGTGATCGGAGCAAATCAGCAGAATATCCATTGCGCGCAGAATGTCATAGACATCACTACGCTCTCCAAGCAAAGCCACGCGCCCTTGCAAGCCGGATCCGAGAATCAGCCGACGTAACGGCTCCTCTTGACGCCCGCCACCGGCGATAACGAAATTCGACTTCGGGAGTACCTCGGCCAAACGCTTTGCCGTAGCAATGAACAAATCATGCCGCTTAATGCATTCCAGTCGCGCTGCGATCCCAATGACGAAGCTGTCAGCCTGTAGCCCGAGCCGCTGCTTTGCTTCCATAGGACTCAAGCTGGAACTCACGCGCTCAAGGTCCACTGCATTGCGAAGAATAGTAACCCTTCGCGAATCTACATACCTCTTCCAATACTCGCCAAGATCCGAGCTGACGCTGACGATCCTGGCCGCTGTGTACTTCGCTGCAAGGCGGTCGGCAACTAGCACACCCCAGTGTTTCGGATTACGAAGAACGGAATACGGCTCGGGATGTCCATGCTCGGTCCGGACCAGGTGCGGTACATGGCAAGAACAAGAGATCAATAGCGCTATGAGGTTCTCTTTGTAATTGTGAGAGTGCAAGACCTGGATATTCGTGCCATTCACAAAGTCCGAACATTCAGAGACGAGCCGCAGAAAACTCTTCTGTCTTTCACTAACTACCTGTACGACTACTCCAAAGCTGCGCAGCTCTTGAGCTAGCCGGCCCTCGCGAAGCACGATCGCGTATAGCGCAATTTCAGAACATTTTGAGAGTGCGCGCAACAGAGTTGCAACTTGCACCTCGGCCCCAGCCCAAGCCTCGCCCTCACACACATGACAGACAGAAATCCGGCGATCATACAGGTGCCGTTGTGGGCTGAGCAGATCGGAAGATCCGACAGTCTGCTTGTCTTGACGATTCAGCACGGCTTCGAGCATCTCATCAGCCTCATGGTTGAATGTGGGCAATACTGGTGACACCTGTCCTTGCACACCGTGCTTACATTTCAAGCGAATAGCCTGCCAACAATCGGTAGGCGAAGAATTTCCGGAAAGATATTGGCAATCCTTAAATGTTTCTTGACCAGCCACAACACAAATGTCGAAACCGCAAGGGCGAGTGTCAGTGCGACATAGATGTTATGCGGCGTGAAGACCTGGATCAGGTACAAGCCAACGGCGCTCGAACCAAGCACCAGAAAGAATGAGGCATAGCGCTTCTCGAAGAAGCTGATGCCACCGCCCCAATGCCACAAACAGAACTGTCGAAGCAAATTCTGCATAATCAAACCAGCGGATGTTGCAAGCGCCGCGCCGATAGCTCCGTAGTGCGGGATCGTCAATAGGTTCAATACGACAATGAAGAGAGGAGTCACTAGGTTCAGAACGACCATCACCCGAACCTTGCCGAGGACTTTCAACGTTACGCCATTGAAAGCAAAAACAACATTGAAGAAATAGCCAAGTGAGAGTATCGCCAAAATTGGTGCGGAGGGAGCGTAGCGCGCTCCGTATAGAAAGACCGTGAGCGGATGCGCAAAGCAGGCCGTGGCGAGAAAGATCGGAAATGCCAGCACACTCATCCAGAGCGAGGTCTCCCAGAAGAGATGATTGATGCCAATCGTGTCACCTTTAGCAAACAGCCGGGACGCGAATGGCATATAGAGCGGCATGAAATTGCCAGGGATCATGCCGCAGAGAGCTGCGGCAGGCAGCACAACGCGGTAGTAAGCCACAGTTGATATAGGGTGGAAGTAGCCAAGAAGCAATACTGGTATTGAACTCCCAACCATGCCAAGAATGTTCGACGTCATCAGCGGCACGCTGAAGCTGAATATCTCCCGGAGCGGAAGTCGGATGCACTTCAACTCCTGCAATAGCTCTTGACGGTACAACTCGCGAAGAATCAATCCGCCAAATACAGCCACCGTGATTAACTCGGCCAGCAAGTAGCCATACGCGAGAAACGGAAGTTCAGAGCGTCGAAAGACGACCAACGTGATAACGATCACTCGCAGCATCGGTGGAATGATAAATTTTCCCCAGAAGATCTCCCTCGTTTTTCCGAAACACGCGAACAGGTTCATGATCAAGAGGTCCGTAGTTTCTAGCGGGATCAGAAACATCAAGATCAGCAGAAGGCCTGCCGGTTCTCGCCCTTTCGTCAGAAAAGCCAGTATCGGGCCGGACATCACACCAAAAGTCACGATCAGGAAACTGCTGATGAGAAGGGTTACGGCAAACACTAAAAAAATGCTGCCTAGCACCTTCGAAAGATTGTGCCTGGCGTGGTAGATGGGTACGAAACGGCTCATCGCTTCATTGAAGCCCAGGGCATATGTCTTACCAACTGCAACGAGAGACAGTGCATAAGCTAAATGTCCGAACGCTTCAGTCGTCAAGTAGCGTACGAGCACAAGGTGGGGAAGAAACGTAATCGCCAAAGAAAAGACGTTCCCAATCAGGAACAGGCTAGAGCCACGAATGTGGTCGCGGGCGATGCCCACAGAATCGGCTCCCGTCGTTTCGTTGGAAGCCGGTCCGAGGTCTATTAGTTTGGACGCCATACACTTTCTTCAATCAGCGAACATCTCGCGCTCCTCCGCTGCAGCCAGGAGACGCTCGCCGCTTCCACTACAACGCGACGGCAGGTAGCAGAGGGTGTCGATTTGCAGTCCATTGAAGCGATAGCCGTTCTCGAAAAGCTTGCGATAGAGCCTCTCCAACGTTGCTCGGGCCGTGTGGCAATGTTCAAAGTGGATGATAGTCGGCTTGACCCCGCAGGCCAGAAATTGTTCGACTACTTCGGAATCGTAGCCTTGCACGTCTGTCAGGAGCAGATCAATGTTCGTAATCTGGTGTTTGGAAAGTAGTGTCTTCACCGACAGCGCGGGCACATCCAGCGCCTGTACTTGCACCTGCACCCCGGATGCTTTCGGATTTTTGAGACCGCGAATTAGTGCGTCTTTCTTGAGGCTTGCGAATACTGTCAGATTGGCAGTTGCATCCCGATGATCAGCTACGAACAACTGGGCAGTGCCATCTTTGTCCGCGATGGCGGCGTTCTCAAAAGAGAGTTGCTTCTCCTGCTCATAGCTCGTTAGTAGTTGTTGAAAGACCTGCGGCTGCGGCTCGACTAGAACTCCATGCCAATGATATTTGGTCACAAATTGGCGGAGCGGGTCATCAGTCAACCCATCATTCGCCCCAATTTGGACGAAGAAAAAATCTGGCCGGTGGGCCGCGACTTTAGTGAGTACGAGGTCCAGAACGTCAATGGGCGCGCAGACGGGGTCAGTGCATTTTTCAATACGGTAACCAAAAGCGTTAGCGCATCGTTGGACAAGCACTTTCAGTGTTTCTCCGAAGGCCATGTTACTCTCCGCGGTAAATCCACCTTGGAACGTATATCTTTGCTTCGCTCTGAAACGCAGCTGCCACACCAATCTATCTTCAGGATGCGAGTGCCTCAGACATCTGGATAGAGGCAATGCTCAACACCTTTTCAACCGCTTGAGCGGTGTCCAGCATGTCCTGCTCATTGAGCGTCGGGTGGACGAGGAACATCAGGCTTGTCTCGCCTAGTTGACGTGCGACATCCAATCGTTGTGCGGGGCGCATACTTTCGGGAAAGGCCCTTTCAAGATAGACCTCGCTGCAACTTCCGCAAAAGCATGGAATCCCTTCGGCGACGACCGCCTGTAGAAAACGATCCCGGTTCCACCCAGCCTGCAACCATTCCGGGCGAAGGAACACATAGTATTTGTAATATGCGTGATGGATCTCACGGGGGGGAGCCGTGACTCGGAGGGCCGGTAGAGTACGGAACCGCTGGCTCAGAATATCGGCATTTGTGCGACGGCGTTCCAGTTGGCTGGGAAGCTTCGCCAGTAGGCTGCGTCCGATAGCTGCCTGCATTTCGGTAAGGCGCCAATTCGTTCCGAATGAGTCATGTAACCAACGAAACTCTGAGGAATGATGTTGCTCGTAAGCAGCGTCGTGGTCCTTGCCGTGATCCTTGAAACTCCACGCTCGTCTCCACAGATCATCGTCATTGGTGGTCAACATACCGCCTTCCCCTCCGGTGGACATGATCTTGTCCTGGCAGAACGAGAAAGCAGCAGCATCGCCGAGACATCCAACCGGACGCCCCTTGTAAGTTGCACCGTGTGCCTGAGCGCAATCTTCGATGACCCTGAGCCCATGTTTGCGAGCTAAGTCGATGATTGGATCCATGTCACAGGGCCAACCCGCCAAGTGGACCGCAATAATTGCTTTAGTCCTCGGGGACAACACCTCACTGATACTATCTGCCGTAATCGTTTGGCTAATTGGATCTACGTCCGCGAACACCGGCCTTGCGCCTCGCATGATGGCGCAGCTGGCTGATGCAACGAAGGTGCGGCTGGGTACGATAACCTCGTCGCCTGTTCCAATCTCCAACGCATAAAGCGCCAGTTCGAGAGCCACCGTTCCATTTGCGACTGCAATCGCATGCTGACAACCCGCAAAAGAAGCAAACTCGTTCTCGAACTGTCTAACTTCCTCACCTGTCCAGTAGTTGAGTTTTCCAGACCGCAAGACGTTGCTGACTGCTTGGACTTCGTCCTCCGATAGTGATGGCCACGGCGCCAATGTGCGGGTCCGTACACATTGGCCACCATCGATAGCTAAATTGCACTGAGGTTGTTTCTCGTGCATATCGGCATCCGGGAGAATCATTGTCAAAGGTCTTTCCGGCAGACGAGCGGGCTTCCGCTCTCCAGTAACCACTAAGACCTGGTAGTCAGCCTGCAAGACCGTAGCTGCGGTAGTAGTCGTAGTCCATAGCGGGGCATTCAGCGGCGTTGAGAACAAACTCGACTACTGGAGCTGAGCGCACCCTTCTCAACAGGTCGATGGTGCGCTTCAGGTTTTCGCGCGTGGTCAAGCCACACCGTCCAACCACGATGATCCCATCTGCAAGGGTGGAAAGCGCCCGGCCATCGGAGAATAGGAGCATCGGGGGCGAATCGATAACAATATATTCAAATCGCTGTCTCAGCTTCCCCACCAGGTTCGACATTGCGCCGGATGAGATCAGTTCACCGGGTTCGCCTGGCGCGGAACCTACTGCCAGTACTGACAGGTTTGGTAGTCGCACTGCCGAAACGAGTACCTGGTCAACTTCCATGGTTGCTGACAAGACCTCCCTGATGCCGTGATCTGCAGCGATTCCAAGCGCCTGCGCTACGCCTTCTTTGCGCAGGTCAGCATCCACAATGCAAGTTTTCCCATGCCTTGCGAGCGTGAGGGCAAGGTTGATGGAAAGGGTTGTTTTTCCTTCGCCAGCGAGCGGTGAAGCGATCAGCAATACCTGCGGGTTGTGGGCATTCTGACGAGATAGACGCACAGAGACGCTGATGCTTCGAAGCGCTTCTCCCTCAGGGGAGTTTGGCCGATCGATCTGAAATAAATTGGGCTTTTGCTCCGTATGATGCGGCTGCACCAGCCGCCACGGATGACCCTGTCCAGCCGGGACCCCACTACCGATCACTGGGACTACGGAGACTGATTCCGTTCCAAGGCATTTCTTGAAGTCCCCTGGCGTACGGATACGTGTATCCATACGTTCTCGTACGAATGCGAGAATCACCCCGCCCAAGATACCTGCAAGCAGACCAACCCCCATGTCCTGACTGCGATGTGGGCGCGTAGGTTTATCCAGTACGCGCGCCCGATCCACCACACGGACGTTGCTCGATTTCGTTTCCGCCGCGATGGCCGCCTCCTTGATCTTCTGGTAAAGCGCCTCGTAGAGTTGCGTGTTCGCATCGGATTCCTTCTTGAGAGCGTTGTATTGTGCCAGCATGGTCATCTGCTTACTGGCACCCTGCATTTGCGATTGCATCAGATGCTCACGGGTTTGTGCCGCCGTATAGCTCGTCTGCATGTCTCGGAGGATCTCAGCGCGCTGCGCGTTCAACTGCAGTTGAAGTTCGTCCACCTCGTTCTGAAGCTTCTTGGAATTAGGATGATTGGAGCCATAGATCGCGCGTGTTTCCGAAAGCTCCGCCTTGACTTCCACTAGTCTTTTTGTGAGGTCCTGTACGACAGGGTTGTTATTGATCTGGGGCAATGAACCGCCTGGAATACCATCAAGCTCATCCATGAAGGACTGCAACTGAATACGATCGGCCTGAGCCTGCATCAATTGCCGACTCAGTTCCACGATCTGTTCAGTGAACCGATTCTGGTTGTCCCCAATCGTACTAATGCCGTTGTCCTTCTCGAAGTTGCTCAGTGCGAGATTTGACTCACTCATGCGCTGGCGAATGTCATCCAACTGACTCTGCAGCCACTTCGACGACTGCGAGATGGCGTCGTTTCGCAGCTTGTAGTCTCGCTCGATAAACATATTTACCAGCGTGTTCGTAACCGCTGCCGCCACTATTGGATTGTGCGCTGATACGCTAACCGTGATTAGCCGGCTTGCTACGTCACGCGTGATCTTTCTCGACTGCTTGAACACTGACAGAGCCCTGTTTTCCGCGGGCGTCAAGGGCACGGCAACCTCAGTAGCCGGTTTGGATCCGCCGCTAATTGCATTGGTATCCGCCCCGAAATAGGGGCTCTGATCAAGACGAAGTTTCCGGATCACTTCCAGTGTCAACTCATCATTTTGCAGGTTCTGAGCCTGCGTTTCGATATAGTCGGTCGAAGCCCCGCTATTATTATTGCCTTGCAGCGAAAACACCTCAGCTCCCGGAGGGTCAACTTCCACCCGCGCTTGAGGCTCATACACCGGCTTCATCAACAGTGTTATCGCTGCCACGCTTATCGCGACAGAAACGGCGAAGGCCGCCGACAGGGGCCAGTGCTTTTTGAGAATCTCGACAGCGCGGAACCAGTCTGCGCCTTCTGAGGTATTAGGATGGCTTCGCAGAGAGTAATCAGACCCGTTGAACTCCTTCGAGTACTGAGAGCTCGAGCTCTGCTCCGTCGCCGAACCAAAATGCCGGCGCATTGCTTCAGCTCGTCGCGAGACTGTCGCGTCCCATCGTTCAGGTGGCGTCCATAGTTCAGAATTCCTGCTCATTGTCTCTCCGTTCTGCCGCACTCGCGACTGGAAACGGTTGTTTTCACTTTGTTCCCCGATCAACGCTGCTGTTCATAACCTTGCTGCGCCGGTGCGGGAACTTGCGCAGGTACAAGCTGATTAGGCAAGTGGCTCGCCGAGTACCAAAGCTGCCCCCGAGCGCGCCGATACACCAGCGCCATGTCGTGACGATCTACTTCACACAAGGCACGAATCTCCTCTCCCGGCTTATATTCAGGCACAATACGCTGGAAGGTCTGTATCAACCCGTGCACGCTCTTCGCTTCTACGAGCGCCGAAAGTTCATCAAGCCATAGCTGAACCTGATCAAAGCTGACGGGGCCGCCATCGAGTACCCGGATCTTGGGATGAGACGTCGGTTTGAGGCCTTCTCCATCCAACATGAGTTCTTCAGACAACTTCTCGCCAGGACGTAGGCCCGTAAATATGACGGGAATATCCTGGTCTGGCTCCAGACCGGAAAGGCGAATCAAATTTCGAGCCATGTCCGCAATGCGGATCTGCTTACCCATTTCCAGTACGAAAATATCGCTCGCGTCCCCCATGGTCGAAGCCTGTAATACAAGTTGGATCGCTTCTGGGATCGTCATGAAATACCGCCGCGCCTCAGGATGAGTCACAGTGACAGGCCCGCCGGCTGCGATCTGCTGTTGAAAAATTGGTACTACGCTGCCGTTGCTACCGAGGACGTTTCCGAAACGCACCGCAACGTAGCGTGTGTGCTCGTGCTGCAAACCCAGGATGATCAACTCGGCGATCCGCTTCGTTACGCCCATGACATTCGTCGGATTCACAGCTTTATCCGAGGAAATCATGACAAAGGTCTTGCAGCCGAACTGCCGTGCGACAAGCGCTACATTGTAAGTGCCGAAAATATTGTTGGCCACTGCTTGGAAACAGCTCTGTTCCATCAAGGGCACATGCTTATATGCTGCTGCATGGAACACAATATCGGGCCGATGCAAGGCAAATATCTCGCGCATGGCGCCTGCATCCTGGATATCGGCGATCACAGGTACAAAGTGTTGTTGCGGCCGGTTGGTGCTGAGATCCAAACTAAGTTGGAAAAGAAAATTCTCCGAACGATCAACGAGTATCACCTCGCGTGGCGCAAAATCACAAACCTGCCGGCTTAGCTCCGAGCCGATCGACCCGCCGGCACCCGTAATCAGCAACACCTTGCCTTCGAGCTGATCTCGTATCGTTGCCAAATCGGTTTGGACTGGCTGTCGGCCGAGAAGATCTTCCAGTCGCGCATTGCGCAGATTGGCAATGGATGCGCGCCCCCCGTTGATATGGCGACTGAGCGGAGGAAGAATCTTGAAATCGACCTTACATTGACGACACTTCGCGATAATTTGTTCTATTTGACTTCCACTGGCGGAAGGAATGGCGATGAGCACACACCGGATATTCATCCGGCGGTGAATCTTCGGGATGTCGTCGCTTGAGCCCAACACCCTCGAGCCTTGAATGCGAATACCGCGCTTAGTGGGATCGTCGTCAACGAACCCAACCGGCTTTAAATTTAGTTGCGAGTTACGCTTTAGCTCACGTGCAATAGTGCTTCCCGCCCGCCCGGCCCCAACGATCAGGGTGTTGAGCTCAGCCGCTCCGCGCTGCGCGCTCTCCGTGTACGCTCGAACAGCAAAGCGCGTCCCCCCAACAAATAACACGATAAGCACAAGATCAATTGCAAGTATCGACCGAGGATACCCATCCACTTTGAGAATCTGCTCGATCAGCAAATATAAGACAGCCGTACCAATCAACGATGCTTCGCAAATGTCCAACGCATCGCTCATGCCTGCATAACGCCACCATCCGCTGAGAAGACCAAAGGCATAGAAGACGAGGATCTCAATTGCAACAACCAACGGCAACGTTCGTAAGAACAGCAATTGATAAGTATCACTGAGATGAAAATCTAACCGAAGCAGAAAGCTCGCATAGTAGCTCATCGCTAACAGGCATATCTGCGAAGATAGGATGAGCATCCGTCTATAGTTCAACAGGCGATTCACGGTATCCCTCCTATGCTTTTGTAAAGTGATCCAGAACGCACGCCTGGAACGCTATCTACCGGAGTTACTAGCGCTAATTCGATGGTGTCGATATTTTATGTACGGCGGCCAACACATCCCTGCCGCCACAACCTAGCAATGTTCTATGCTGCAATGGTTGAAGTATGTACGCGTTCGTGGACATAGCCGTTCTCAAAGAGATAACTGCGGCCACAACTTCCGCATGCCGTGTTGCTTGCTTCACGCAGGTGTTCTCCGCACACGCACATCCAACCAGCTTGCACCGCGGGAACCCCCATCACAAGCGCGTAGTCTGGAACATCGCTGGTAACTACGGCGCCGGCGGCCACAAAGCAATACTGGCCTAATACCACGCCACAAACTATCGTTGCATTCGCCCCAATGGATGCGCCTCGTCGCACCAGGGTTCGCTTGTATTCGTGCTTTCGTTCGACGTGACTGCGAGGGTTGATCACGTTCGTGAAGACCATGGATGGACCGCAAAATACATCGTCTTCAAGCTCTACTCCGGTAAAAACCGAGACATTATTCTGAATCTTTACGCGGTCGCCGATCATGACCCCAGGACTGATAACCACGTTCTGACCGAGATTGCAGTAGCATCCAATCCGCGAGCCGGACATTACATGGCTGAAATGCCATATCTTGGTGCCAAGCCCAATTTCGCTGCCGGGGTCGATGACTGCCGTTGGATCGGCGAAATACTTCGTCGCCGTTTCGTGAATCTCAACGGATATCGCCTGTCCGTGCAACGACCGCTCGCAAGCATCCAGCACCTCCAGCACTTGCACACCATTTCTGCCATCGGTACGCGGAGTTCTGCGGGTGACGATGCTTTCAATGAAGTGCTCACATTCTTTTCTGAGAGGCTCCTCCGAGGGAAGAGACACTATCTCGCCTTCTCCTTTAAGTGCTATGGGCATCCGGTCGCGCCAATCTATGCTGTGCGAGTAGATGACAAGCTTGTTCTCTCTTTCCACATCGTCGAATACAGCCATTTTCTGGGTGCCGACGATAACCAATCGCTGTTCCTTGAAAGGATGGAGCCAACTTACGAAGATATGTGCCTTAGCGCCACTGTGAAATTCGCAGGCCGTCAGGGTTGTGTCGTAAATTTGAGAATTTATGTAAGATCCGCCGGAGGCATTTACACTGGTTGGCATCTCGTTCAGAAGGTAGAGTATGGCCGAGATATCGTGCGGAGCAAAACTCCACAGGATGTTCTCCTCTGACCGCAGCTTTCCCCAGTTGAGACGTGACGAGTAAATGTACTGAATGCGCCCGAGCGCGCCCGAGCTGATTAGCTCCTTGAGCTTCAAAATTGCCGGGTGATATTGCAAGATGTGGCCGACCATAAGCATGCGTTGTCCCGCTTCCGCGATCTCGACGAGCTCCTGTCCCTCGCCAACCCGCATTGACAGCGGTTTCTCTACATACACATCCTTCCCTGCGAGCAGGCATTCCTTAGCCAGCCGATAGTGCTGTACAGCGGGCGCCGCGATCGCCACTCCCTGGATCTCCGAATCATTCAGGAGTACTTTCAGTGAGGAGCAAGTATCCGCGCCAAACTGATCATGCGCCTCTTGGAGGGCTTCGTTGCGCGAGTCGCAAACGCATTTCAGCACACCAAGTGCATGAAAATTTCTCACCAGGTTTCTTCCCCAGTATCCATTTCCAATTACCGCAATCTTCGGGAGCATCTCTTCTCCTTTTAATTCCAATGCTGGTAGAAACGCGCTATTGTCGCAACGATCCGGCGCTGCTGGTCGAGCGTCAATTCGGGGTAAATCGGGAGTGAAAGCACTTCGTGACACGCCAACTCGGCATTCGGAAAATCGCCGATGCGGTAGCCCAGGTATGCAAACGCCGGCTCGACATGAAGCGGGCTAGGATAATAGACCTCGGTCGCAATTCCCCAGATGCGAAGATATTCCTGCAATTCATCTCGGTGCGGAGCGCGAATCGAAAATTGGTTGTACACATGAAAACTGGTTTCCGGCGCAAACGGTAGCGCCACTCGTTCCGACAGATGATATTCCGCGAATAGTTCGTGGTACGTCTCAGCGTTTCGTCGGCGGCTCGCTGTCCAACTGTTCAGATAGTGGAGTTTTACTCTCAGGATTGCCGCCTGCATGGCGTCGATTCGGCTGTTGATCCCCAACAACTCATATCGGTATTTGTCAGGGGCCCCGTGGACCCGTAGTATGCGCAGACGCTGTGCAAGGTGAGGATCATTCGTGGTGATCATGCCACCGTCGCCCGCCCCGCCCAGATTTTTAGAAGGGAAAAAACTAAAGCAGCCGCAAGTCCCTAGACTTCCGATGTCTTTCTCCTTCCAGCGTGAGCCGATTGCCTGTGCTGCATCTTCAATCACGACAAGATGGTATCTGCGAGCGATCTCCAGAACGCCATCCATCATGGCTGGCAAACCAAACAGATGTACCGGCATAATAGCGCGGCTGCGCCGTGTAATCGCTGCCTCGAGTTGCCGCTCATCAAGGTTGAATGTGTCCGGATGGATGTCCACAAACACTGGACGAGCCTTCAACCGCGCAATGGAACCCGCTGTCGCGCCAAAGGTAAATGGTGAGGTAATAATCTCATCATCCGGTTCAATGCCAATCGCCATTTGGGCCAGCAGAAGCGCATCGGATCCAGACGCGCACCCGATCGCAAACTCTACCCCTGCATACTCGGCTACTTCGTGTTCCAAAGCATCGACTTCAGGGCCAAGAATAAAATGTTGAGATTCAAGAACCCGAGTAACTGCCTCTAGAAGCTCATCGCGGATCTTTCCGAACTGTGCCTTGAGATCCAGAAATGGAATGCTTGCGGCCGAATGTTCAGCAAGGGCTGGCGGCACTGGCGGCGCCGGTCGAACTAACGCACTATGGGGCACACAGATTTCTCCTTCAAATAGCAGCAAGCTGCCTGTAAAGTGAATGCGCGTTCTCGCAGAAGATCGCTTGGACAGCGATCGTTAGGATATGCTTCGCGGATCACTCCAGCAGTGGTGTGAATGGAAACGGAATGAGTGGCCGGGGATCGCTAGCTACGAGATTAGCCGATGACCTACCAGACTACCGGGCGAGCATAGGATCATGACAATTTGTCGCGAGACAAGGCTTCGCCAGCCTTAGCGCATGTGGAATACTCTAATAAAGTCAACAGGATCAATCGCTTACTGGGCTATGCTAGTCACATGCAGACCTTGACTAATATGGCCTCAGATTCCACAAAAGAAGGTTTGAAGGAGCCTATTTCCAGAGCGAACAATTCAGGGTCGCGTGCTCGCCGGAGCCGCAGTATCTCTCGAACCTGGCAAGGCAGAGCGCTAAGTTCAACAAAATGATTCATAACGTCCCTTTACATAACGTTCGGAACAAAAGTCAAATTAGCCAGTCCGTTAAAAGAAGTCGGTACGACAGCACACATAGATGACAATTTAATTACGTGGTCTTGTTACAAGGTCTCAGTCCCTACGTAATTTCATGTGGATTGTAATCCAGTATCCGAATTGAAATTACAAGGTGTAACTATCATCTATGCCAAGAGATATGCCGCTTGGAGAGCGACATCGAAAGGTATTGATGTTACTTCAATAATCGGATGTCTGGACTTTTAGGCATCGTGCTGTGTTACTGAATCCGAGACGCTTCATGCCGTAGAACAGGCAATGGTCGCCGGTCGATAATTTCTCCTAGCATACGGTTGGCTATTTGGATTAGAGTGTCGGTTTCGGTATTGGATTAATCACTAGACTGTTCCTCACAGCCATTACTGCGATTGGAGCTAGCACGAAAACACTACTAAGCCGAGCTTGGCGTTGGAGTCATCGATGCTCAAAGCCTTGGGGACACAAGAGTATTCCGAAAACCGTCTTTTACGGTCTCTCTCTGCGGAAGAGCGCGTTCGCCTTTGTTCGAGTATAAAACGCGTCACTCTTGCCCTTGGACAGGTGGTATATGAATGCGGTGAACGAATAGATTATGTCTATTTTCCTACGACTTGTGTTGTGTCACTTCTCTACACGACACGCGACGGCGCGACGGCCGAAATTGCTCTCACGGGGAATGATGGAATTATCGGCGTCGCCTTGTTTCTCGGAGGCGGCAATATTCCACATCGGGCCGTGGCGCAGATTGGCGGACACGCTCTGAAAATGCCAGCCAGGGTACTGCAAGAGGAGTTCATGCGTGGCGGTCCACTCCAGCACATCCTGCTGCGCTACACGCAGGCGCTTATTACACAGATTTCACAAACGGCTGTCTGCAACCGTCTCCACCCGCTGGAACAGCGGCTATGCCGATGGCTGCTTTTGTGCCATGACCGATTGGACGGCTCCGAAATTCTGATGACGCAAGAGTTTATTGCCAACATGCTGGGCGGCAGGCGAGAGAGCGTAACCGTAGCGGCTGGACGCCTGCAAGACGCAGGCCTAATTCATTATTCCCGAGGACATATTAGAGTTCTTGATCGGGAGGGCTTGGAAACTATGGCTTGTGAATGCTACAAGATCGTCAGCGACGAGTTGAATCGATTGGTTGGTGCACCTCAACGAAACGAGATCAAGAAGAAGGCACTCTACAGAGAAGCCGATGGAGAAGCACTCTAAGCTGGTTAAAGTTGTCAGGCCGTGTTACGTAGACATTCTTGCTCACCTCCATCACGGTGCCTTGTGGGATCGTCGGAATACAAAAGATTACAATCGCAACGTCTTGTCTGAGCTCCGCTTGTCGGCGTATTCGATGGGCGACTGCAAGAAGTCGCTCGGGGCCGAGGCCTAAGCTCATCAGAATCAAGTCTGGAGATTGAGAGCGGCCCCTCGCGATCGCATCTTCTTCAGTCCTCGCCAGAGATACGCAGTAGCCGTTTCCTTGCAGCATCTTCTTGGTCAGGTACGCTGTCTCCTCGATGTCGTCCAACACCAAGATGATCTGACGTTGCTGCTGTTCTGGGACCATAATGATTTTAACCGGCACTGCAATGTGGTCACTGCATTTGACATGGGTTCTGCTCGGATATCTTGCTATATACCGATGCACCGGCCATCGCGTCTGTGCTCTGAACCACACAAATAGAAGTTGGTGGCGTCATGACGCGAAATACCCTTAGTTCGTAGATGGTTGTCATCGTGTGCATGGGGCTAGCGCCACAGCTAACTCTGCTCTGGAGAAAACTTTCTTGCATATGTGCGCCACCACACTGATGTATCTGTGCGAAATCATTAACTTTGTGTATCCCAGTTCGCTGAGAAGTAATCTGGCGGGTTCGACAACTAACACCCTGGCGAGCGTGCTCTTTCGGTATTTCGAGGCTGGCGGGTAAGTTTCTGGGCTAAATGAGTAAGATGCTGTTACGCATAAGTAAACTGCGACTGTTTACGAAAGCGCTAACTTCAGATCATATTATTTCTACATCCGCATGGAAGATGTGCGGACGACCGTCGATCGAGTGCCTATTCCGGCTAGAAAGGAGAGGCCATGGAAACAATAGACATCGGAAGAAATATTGATGGGCCACGCTGGTATGCAGCCTATACGTTGCCGAGGCACGAAAAAGCTGTCGCAGGTCGGCTTACCCAGCAAAAAGTAGAGTCGTACCTGCCTCTCTACTCTGCCGTGCGCAGTTGGAATCATCGCAGAATCGAAGTCGAGCTTCCTCTATTTCCCGGATATGTATTCGTCAAGATGCGTCTCGCAGATAGGGCTCGCGTACTCTCACGCCCCGGAATCATCCGTCTCGTGAGCTTTAATGGCAACCCTGCCGTGCTACCCGACGAGGAAATGAAAAGGCTACAGTTATCGTTGGTGCTTTGGAAGGCAAAGCCCTATCCATTCTTAATTGCCGGTAAGCAAGTACGGATCAAGTCTGGACCTTTTGCGGGGTTGGAGGGCCGAATCCTTCGCCGGAAGGGCGCCATGCGACTGCTTATCACTTTGGATCTTATCCAAAGTGCAATGCTCCTTGAGCTGGATGCTGCCGAAGCGCAGTTAGCCGGCTGATCCAGCGTTCTGCCGTTCGACGAACAAGGCGGATGGATCTTGCGTTTCCTAGAAACCGGATGCAATATCACTCCTACGAATTTGGGCCCTTCAACTCACCACACATCTAACGTGAAGAATAAGGACACAATATGCAAACTGCTATATCAACACGTCCATCCCTTCCACGAAGTGCAACGCTCTTGAAAGAAGAGGCTGTCGCCCGGTTCAGGTCGAAAACGGCAAACATAGGCGTGATTGGATTGGGATATGTTGGCCTTCCTCTATCACTATTGTTTAGTGAAGAAGGATTTCGGGTGACGGGGTTTGACATCGATAGCTCCAAGATCGACATGCTTACTTCTTCACGGTCCTACATCTGTCGCATTCCCGAAACTGAGATAGCTCTTGCCAGAGATCAAGGATTTCAAGCAACTACAGATTTCAGGCGCATCTCTGAGATGGATGCCATCGTGATCTGTGTGCCGACGCCTTTAACTGAATATCACGAACCTGATCTTAGCTTCGTAACCGAGACCGCGAAATCGATAGCGCCGCACCTGAAAGCCGGTCAACTCGTCGTGCTCGAGAGCACGACGTACCCTGGGACGACGGATCAGGTGGTGCTGCCATTGCTGGAGAATGGAAATCCACTGAAGCTATCGGTTTCGCATAACAATTCTCAAGCCGAAAGCGTTTTCTTCCTGGCGTTTTCTCCAGAGCGCGAAGACCCGGGAAATAACACCATCGCACGCAGCGATATTCCAAAGATAGTCGGGGGTGTCGATGGTTATGCCAGCGAAATTGCAACAGCGCTTTATTCATCGATTTTCCGCCGGGCGATATCGGTATCAAGCCCGACTGTCGCAGAGATGACAAAACTGCTCGAGAATATCTACCGTTGCGTAAACATTGCGCTGGTTAATGAATTGAAACTACTCTGCCTGCGAATGGATATTGACATTTGGGAGGTCATTGCAGCCGCGGCAACTAAACCATTCGGATTCAAGCCCTTCTATCCTGGGCCAGGTCTGGGTGGACACTGCATTCCCGTGGATCCTTTCTATCTTTCATGGAAAGCCAGGGAATTTGATTTCGCTACGCGCTTTATCGAACTCGCTGGCGAAATCAACATGGCCATGCCTTACCACATCGTCGAATTCATAGCGGAGGCCCTGAACGCTCGAAGAAAGGCGCTAAGGGGTTCAAAGATCCTAATACTGGGAGTTTCCTATAAGAAGGATATCGATGACCTCCGGGAATCGCCGGCGATCACGATCATCGAGGCCCTGCGGAAGCAAGGCGCGTTGGTCTATTACAACGATCCCTATTTTCCAAAGATAGGAAAGGGGCGCAAGTACAATCTCCAAATGCAATGCGTGCCGCTGGAGGCTCTCGGCCAATACGACTGCGTTGTTATCGTCACGGATCATTCCGATTACGACTACCAGCAGATCGTCGAGGAAGCCCAACTAATCGTCGACACACGCAACGCAACGGTTGGGATCTGTTCACCACGAATAGTTAGGTGCTAGCTGCCCAGGTTTAGATACTCTGCGCCCGGCATCCAGGCAAACATACGATCTATGCCTGAAAGGGCGAAGTACGGCGGCACTCATGTGAGCGAAGCAGAAGAGGTCAATCATCCGCGCGATGAGAACGCGCGGATGAAGAAGCTAGTCGCGGATCTGAGTCTGTGACCTGCCCCCCCCCGTATCCGCACATCAGCAAGTATGATTTCGGGTTCAGGAGAGGAGGTCAGCAGATCAGTGGGTGGTGTCCAGTTCTTATTGAGTGTTTGGGGCTCATTTAGAAGTAAACACAAATGCAGCTGCTTGATAGTCACCGCTCAGGCTGATGTCAATTCCGTGGTGCATCCAAAAGCTACCGCTTGCCGTGGTGGGAGTGCCCGCGATTGTTGTACCGGAGATGGCTTTGATTGTGTATTCGGCATTTGGATCGAGACCCTGAAGAAAGAGGCGCGGGTAGGGGTAACGGAATTGGCTGGCATGGAGATAAGCAAAGAGCACAGCCTGCTTCTTATTGCGTGAGACATTCATGCTTGACGAGTACGGGCTTCCATTCGCTGGCGAGACAAGGCGGTAGAGGTTTCCATGCTGCACTGTTTCGCGAATCTTCTTGTACTCCGCAACCATTTTTTTGGCCAGGGCAAAGTCGTCCGGTGTCCACCGGTTGAGATTCGCTCCGACGCCGAGGCCCCCCTGCATGGAAGCGAGGAAACGGTAATCAAGCGACTCCGCGCGATGCTTGCCGTCAGACGGGACGTCCGTCACCCAGGCCATCATGACGCCCGGCGTGTACGCCTGGGTGAAGCCGTTCTGTATCGTCAGGCGATCGAACGCATCGGTGTTATCCGAGGTCCAGACTTCTTCGGTATAACGCAGGATGCCGAGATCAACCCTGCCTCCTCCTGAAGAGCACGACTCAATCTCAAGCTTTGGGTGCTTCGCGCGCAGGTCGTGAAGGATGGAATAGAGGTTGTCTACAAAGGCAACATAAACTTTTTTCTGGTCTTCGGTTGCGGCCTGGGGCCAGCCTGGCTCAGACCAGGGTCTGTTGTAGTCCCACTTCAGGAAGGCGATGTCGTTATTCGTAACAAGATCGTCGAGAACGTGAAAGATGTAAGCGCGCACTTCAGGCAAGGCAAGGTTGAGCACAAGCTGATTTCGTCCCTCGGTCTGCGGGCGCCCATTGAAGTGAAGGATCCAATCGGGATGGGCGCGATAGAGATCGCTGTCTTTATTCACCATCTCCGGTTCAACCCAGATGCCGAAGTCCATATTCAACGCGTGAACACGGTCGATCAGCGGCTTCAGCCCATGTGGAAACTTCTGCTTATTGACGTACCAATCGCCAAGCCCGGCATGGTCGTCTTTGCGTTGGCCGAACCATCCGTCATCCATGACGAAACGTTCTACTCCCAGGGACGCCGCCTTTTCTGCAAGCGCAATCTGTCCTGCCTCTGTGACATCGAAGGTCGTTGCTTCCCAGGAGTTATAAAGGACCGGACGCGCCTTTGGTGCTGGGTGTCCGGGAAGAATACTTCCGAGTTGAAAACGATGCAGCAGGCGCGAGGCTTCACCATAGCCGCCGCTCGTATGCCCAGCATAAAAGACGGGTGTCTCCAGCGATTCGCCGGGGGCGAGAACGTAACTGAAGTCGAACGGGTTGTAGCCGCCGGTGATGCGTACCTGCTGCATGCTGTCCTGCTCGACGACGATGCGCCAGGAACCCGACCAGCCAAGTTCGCCGAACCAGACGTCCCCGGACTCTTCGCTTGTGGAAGAAGCGTTGGAGATGGCGAACCATGGGTTCTCCTTGTGTGAGGTCGCCCCTGCACGACTCTCAAGAACAGTTGAGCCAGTTGTGATGGCGCGGGACTGAAGCTGCCACTCTCCTGACCAGCGGCCTGTGAGATAGCGGAGGTTATAGTCTGTGCCGCGAGGAAGATTCCACGTTGCCGCGGCCGCCTGTTCGACGGTCAGCTTTTGCGGCGTGCGGTTGGTGATGGTTGCAGAACGGGCGAGGATACCGCTGACTGCATCGATGCTGTAATGAAGCGTTACGAGGACGTCGCGGTCGATGTCCTTGACCACAATATCGACGCCTGATTCCGTTATGGTGTGTGAGACATAGTGCAGAACGAGGTCGCGGTTGCCATCGGGGAATGTGACCTTAAGAGCAGGCTCGTAATCAAGCCCCTGTCCCCACCCGCCGAACTCCTGTGGCGATTCGCTCTCGGTAGATTCATGAGCGGTGAGTTCATGGATGGCGCGCGCCGGTGCAAACTTGTCTGTCGCGGCCAGGGCTGAACCCCAGTACAGGGGTTGAAGTTCGCTGCGCTCATTGATGCCGAAAACATACGTTGTCGTGGGGCTGTCAATGCGGAATATCCTGGATGAAGCATCGAATGTTGCTGTTTGTGAGAGGGCCGTGATGGGCAGAAATGTAAGGAAGAGCGCTGCTCGAGCAAATGGTTGGAACATTCATTCTCCTGTCGTTAGAAAGAGTAGCAAATGCGAAAGCCGAAAAGACGGGGCTCTTCGGCTTTCGCACTTCACTTTTATGAAGGTGTAGTTGCTAGATGACTTGTGTGGCGTTGGCGTTCTTTCTGGTGACCGGTCGAAGCAGGAGATAAATAGCGAAAGCGACCGCGAAGGAGTAGAAGCTCGCGGGGTTATCCATCTTGACCCAGCTTGCGGGAATAATGGTGATCTTGTCGGCGACTCCGACCAGAAAGCCGATGAGCCACGCGATGCAACCGGCCCAGTTAATTCCTGCAACAGGGCCACTCCATTTTCTTCCCGCAAGCAGATAGTCAGCAGCCATGGCTCCACAGATTGGAGCGAACGATGCCCCGACGATTCCGAAGAAGCCAACCAGGTTATTGGCCACTCCAGTTACCGCCATTACGACGCTGATGGTCAGACCCACAAGCGTCGAGGTCTTTCTCGATACCTGCGGAATCATCGTTGCAAAGCTATTTGACGCAATAAAGGACGAGAAGCAGGTGGGAACAAACGAAGCGAGCGCGAACAGCAGGAACATGAGCGGCGCGAGCGCACCCACGCTGGCTACCGTTGCGGTGTAGTCAAAGCTGCCTGGGCCGCCTCCGCTCCCGAGGTATCCGGCTACAGAAAGCAAGGGAAGTCCACCGGCTATCACGGCTCCAAACACAATGCCGAAGATCCCCCCCAAGGCAATATCCTTGTCGCTGCGATTGCTCATCCCAAAGTCTGTGCCGGCCGCTCCTGCTGTCGCAAAGTATCCGATGACGACGGTGAGCATATTCACAAATGCGGTCATCGGTTGTGAATCTGAAGGCCGATAGTTCGATATACCCGCGCTGTTATGCAGGAATACGACGACAATCATAATCAGCGGAACCCAGTTCAGAATCTTCGCCACCCGAGCAACATGATGGATGCCCTTGATGGCGATCCATCCCAGGCCATAGATCCACACAATCGCGATTGCGATAAACAACCCGTGAGACGTCTGATGAATTCCTTTCATGATGAAATCTGCCGCGACGGAGCCAATGACAGCAACCCATCCGAGTTGCAGCAAACCCATTAGAAGTCCTGGGATAATATATCCGCCTGTTGTTCCGAACGTCGATGTGGCGACGACATAGAGCGGCAGTCCAGTTTTTCTGCCGAGCGAGGCGGGAGCATAGTAGAAGAGCACAAAACAAAGCAATGCCGCAACGATTAATCCTGCAATGCAAACTCCAATGCTGCCGAACCGTAGCGTCGTCCCGGCTATCTGAAGATAGAAGCCGACCCAGAGAAAGATTCCGGCATATGTGGGAAAGGTGCTCTTATACCAAGGGACACGATTGGCTTGAGCGACCGGCACAGCGCGCGTGACATAGTTTGGGAGGGCAGGCTTCATGCAGGACACCGTGCTATCTATATGGATTGGAATGCGTGGACTTTGTAGCCGGTACAACAAGCCTCAATCTGAGGCCAAAGCTGCTGGTGAAGTTCCGTCGCAACCCATCTCTGCTGAAGGTCGCGGTTCTCAAAGACGATGACCAGTAGGCAAACCCCATTGTCTTCGCAGGATTGTAGGAGGTCGACCGTCACAAATCCCGGCTGAGTCGAGATGGCATGAACAAAGGTTTCCTTGTAGATACTCTTGAGAGCGACCAGCAAATTTGGATTGACCGCCAGATTCACATGTACGTTGAACATTGTTGGAATCACCATTTCAGCTTGAAGACATCAATTGCGGTCAGACCCATGACCTTGTCGTAGATCTCGGGCTCAAGATCGAGCGCTTTATATTTGGCTACTTCAACGGGGACATTGCTGGGAAGATCGGCCCCCATCATGACGCGATCAGCACCGATCGTATTGATCATCCACCGGATGTCTTCGCCGATGCACCATGACGTTTCCAGAAACATATTGCCGCAGACGGAGGCTGCAACCTGTGCCTCGGCTGAGAACACAGCAAACCCCGCGTGTGCAAGAATGATGTTCAGTCCAGGGTATTTCTTTGCCGCCGGAATGCAGAGTGATGGCAGGGCGAAGGGAACGCCAGGGCCGGTGTGCACCATTGCGGGGACCCCGAACTCATGCGCCGCGGCGAAGACGCGATCTCCATCGTCAGAAAGAGGATTGACGGCGTGGCCGATGGTATGCAGCTTGACGCCGACGAAGTTAAGTTCCTTGACGCAGCGCTCCACCTCGCGCTCATAAACAACACCTTCGTTGTGCGGACTCAAACTTGCCAGCCCGAAGAAGCGCCCCGGATGCCTTGCACACAGATCCGCAATCTGGTCATGAGTCTTCTTGGCCTCTTTCGCTCCAGGATACGGCTGCACGATCGTAGCGTCGATCTTGCACTCGTCCATACGCCGAAGCATCTCTTCCTCTGTGCTCAATAAACCAAAGACGCAGCATTCGCCGAGGTGAGCGTGTGTATCAATTCTCTTTGTCATTCAAGACTCCATCAGGTTGTGGTTCGTTATTTGAACTTCGGCATCAACTACCGCGCGTTCGCGCCTAGTTCTGTATCGAGCGCATTCTTCTGCGTTGAAATCCCGACGATCATCAGTTCCAGGCCGCCAGTGCCGCTTCCAAGAAAGGAGTGCGGCTCGTTATAGCGGATCGGCACGGCGTCGCCTTTGTGAATGGCTGCTGTCTCGTCACCAACCCTTACGGTGCCTTCACCATTCAGAACGTAGTAGATCTCCTCAACACCACGGTGGAAATGCGTTCCTTCTGAAGCTCCGGCAGGGATAAGCAGATGGTCGACGTAGGCCCAGTTCGTGAGAAAAACATCAGGCGTCAATGCGCGCCTGTACTGAACGGTTCCCGTGCCGCCGCGATAGTTCGAAACAGGAGCCAGCAGTTTGCGGTCAAGGTGCATCGTCATGAAAGTGGGGATAGCATCCTTCGCCACTCCAACGCGTGCATCGTCAAGATTGAATGCGTCGTAGTGCCCCTTGATGGAGGCGACGTTGATGTTCATAAACTCAACAGGCTTGTCGGAGGGATTGTAGATTGCGTGAGAATGCCCCATGCGGACGGGCGCGCCCACCGTTCCGCTGAGCACAGAAGTCCGGCCGTCGATGGTGAACTCCGCCTGACCGTCGAAGACGATGAACATCTCTTCAGTCGAATTGTGGAAGTGGTGTCCGACGCCGCCGCCCGGCATGATCTGGCACCGGTGCATAAAGTTGAGATTAATGTCGAGAGCGGACGGCGGCACCAGCAGCTCGCAAGCCATGTCTCCCGCGCTGTTATGCGAGCGGCTCCGCTTGTACTTGCTCGGATCGGTATGACCTATCCGTTGTTCGAGACTGTTCTGGGCTTTCAAGGGAGCAGGTACGAGGATCGTTGAGACGACGAACGTGGCAAGAAGAAAGAACGGTGTATTTCGCATGGAGTTCCAAGTCCTCTGAAGCCGCATTGCAGAAAGATTGAGCGGCCTGATTTGGCAGTTCGATTTGGCGGGCTAAGCATAAAGTTCGGATGTTTGACTGTCAATGAATAAAATGAAATATAAAGAAAAATATGAAATATGATTCAAAATCATTCGATTCGCAGCTATTCTGGCTGCTGCGAGGCGAATACGGGTTCTAGGCGATAAGGAGATAGATCAATGAAGGTTCAGCTCGATGGCCAGGTAGCGATCGTTACAGGGGCGGCAACAGGGATCGGCGAAGCGATTGCGCGCCGTCTTGCGCATGAGGGTGCAACTGTCGTGATTGCCGACAGAAATCTGTCCGGAGCGGAGCGAGTAGCTGCGGCGATTGGCGACGGCGCGTTTGCGGCAGAGGTGGATGTGTCCGATGTAGCTTCGATTCAGAGCGCAGTCGCGTCTGTCGTTGCTCGCACAGGAAGGATCGACATCCTCGTCAACAATGCAGGAATTTCAGGGCCTGCGGCACCTGTATGGGAACAGACATACGAGGACTGGCAGCGGAACATCGCCATCAACCTGACAGGAGTCTTTGCTTTTTGCCGCACGGTGGTGCCTCATATGCGGGCGCAAAAGTATGGCCGGATCGTCAACATTGCTTCCATTGCCGGAAAAGAGGGGAACCCGAACATGACACCCTATTCGGCAACGAAGGGAGGAGTGATCGCGCTGACAAAGTCGCTGGGAAAAGAGCTGGCAACGGAGGGAATCTGCGTCAATGCAGTCTCCCCTGCAGTTGTAAAGACGGAGATTCTGGAACAGCTGACTCCGGAACAGGTCGCGTACATGACAGAGAAAATCCCGATGAAACGCACCGGACGTCCCGAGGAGGTAGCTGCTGTCGTCTATTTCCTCTCGAGCCCTGAATGCTCTTTTGTCACTGGCCAGTGCTACGACGTAAGTGGAGGCCGAGCAACATATTGAAGCATTCAAGCGGATCGCATGATGTCAAACGTTCTGGAGGCCGGCAGACAGTTCCGCCGAAGCCTCTCGCAAGAGCGTTATGATCTGCTCTTCGTGCTCGCGGTCGCGCAGGCGGGTCTTCGGCATCGACATGCTGATCGCGGCAGAGACGTTCCCGTTGTTGCCGAAAACAGGAACACAAAAACAAATTCCGTCATAGGCGCACTCTTCACGGTCGACGGCGAATTTGTTGAGCTGTATCTGTTCGTACTCCTGGTTCAGGTCTTTCTGGTCGGTGATCGTGTGCTTGGTGAAGCTGTATGTTCCGAAGCTGCGAAGCAGCTTTTCGCGTATAGCGGGCGGCTGAAATGCAGTAATGGCCTTTCCCAGAGAACTGGCATTGGGGGGAAGAATGTGCCCGATGACATTGCTCATGCGGATGACATGCGTGCTCTCGATGACATCGACGACCTCGATGCGATTGTCGAAGAGCGCCGCGAGGCTGACCGTTTCGCCAAGCTCGCTGCTAAGCGCCCGCAGGTGAGGATTTGCCGTGCGCAACAGCTTGCTGAGCCACTGTGTCGGTGTCACTGCATGGATCCCAGAGGCGAGTTTGTACTGACCGCGGCCGTCCATGGTGACTGATCCGAGGGCCTGAAGCGTCTTCAGCAGCCTGAACGCCGAGGTCTTCGAGAGCTGAATCCGCTGTGAGACCTCATTGATCGTCATCGGGCCGGACTCACCTTGCAGCAGCTCCAGTACCTCCAGGGCTTTACCTACAGCACGTGAAAAATACTGATCGCGGCCGCCGGCATTCTTATCGCCGCCGGTCTTGGACTTCGCTGGCCGCCCAGGCTTTCCGGTTCTGACGCGGGAGTCTTTCGGTGCTTCAGTTTTTAGCGAGGAGGTTCTGCGTTTTGCCATAAATGATCGATATTCCCCAACGTTCGCGTGACTACAGTCTTATTCATGATACTCGGCCATCTGCCTGCCCTGATGTCGAAGAATATTCATATTTTTGAAATAAATAAATAAAAATGAAATTAAATTCAAAAATATATTGCGTTACGTCATTTTACGGTGATATAGGTTTTGACCGACGAAATTGTCGGGGGTGATGAGTGTTCAATCGAACGGTAACAAGAGTTGTGAGATGGTCGACGCTGTTCCTGTGCATTGCAGTAATACAAGACGTTCCGCGGGCAGCGGCCCAGGTCGCCTCCGCTGAATTGAGCGGAACTGTTCTTGACGGATCGGGAGCTGTTGTTCCCGACGCCAAGGTGACGGTAAGAAATGTCGACACCAACATCACCCGCACTGCATCTACGGGGAAGAGCGGCGACTATGTCATTACGGCCCTCGCAGCCGGAAACTACAGCGTCAGCGCCGATGCTGCGGGCTTCAGAACGCTGGTACAGAGCGGTGTCGTCCTCCAAGTCAATCAACAGGCGAAGCTCGATTTGACGCTTCAGGTGGGGCAGGCCTCGGAGACGGTTGAGGTTACCGGTACGGCTCCCTTGCTGGAGTCTGAATCCTCCTCTCTTGGCACGGTCGTCAACAGCAAGCTGGTCAACCAGCTTCCGCTCAACGGCCGCAATTTTGTTCAGTTGGCGACGTTGACTCCGGGCGTCAATGGTCTTGGATACTCAGCATCCGGAACGATCATGGGTGGCTCGCGTCCAGATGACCGGCGCCCCGGGTCGAACATCTTCTCCAATGGCAATCGCGAAGGAAGCAATAACTTTCTCTACGACGGCATCGACGACAATGAGCGTCTGACGCTATCGATCACGCTGCGGCCGGCGGTTGAGGCTGTGCAGGAGTTCAAGATTCAGACCAACCTTTACAGCGCCGATGTCGGACGCAACTCCGGCGCCGTAGTCGACGTCATTACCAAGTCCGGAACCAACAATCTGCATGGGAGCCTGTTCGAGTTCATTCGCAACTCGGCGGTCGACGCGCGCTCATACTTCAACAAGGCGGGAACGGCTTATCCGTCCTTCCGTCTCAATCAGTTCGGCGGATCGCTGGGCGGGCCGGTGGTGATTCCAAAGGTCTATAACGGCAGGAACCGCACGTTCTTCTTCATGGACTACGAAGGGTATCGCAACAGCAGCCAGATCTTCATTCTTGGCAACGTTCCTACCCTCAAGATGCGCCAGGGAGACTTCAGCGAGGCTGCGACGATCTACGATCCGTTGACCACACGTCCCGGGCCGTCCGGGGGAACGACGTTGCAGCGTACGCCGTTCCTCAACAACCAGATTCCTTCCAGCCGCTGGGACCCCGTCTCCTACAAGATGATCAATGCATATCCGCTACCGACAGGTTCCGGCAGGTTCAACAACTACTCATCCAACCGCATTCAGACGCAGAGCTGGAATCAGGGCGACATTCGCATCGACGAGCAGCTCACGCAGAAGGATGCGATCTTTGGCCGCTATGCGATTCAGAACACCCAATCGGTTTCGCCGAGCACCTATCCCACGACGACGATACCCGGCATATCTCAACCGGTGAATCTCAGTGATGAAGGGTCGTTTGCAGGAACTTCCTCGCAGCCCGTCCAACATTTTGTCGCAAGCTATACGCGGACAATTACTCCAACTATTCTTAATGATTTCCGCATAGGGTTTAATCGTTACCGTCTGGACTATGTCCCTGTCGATTTCAAAACAAACGGCGCTCTCGGCAACCAGCTTGGTGTGGCAAACTCCAACGTCACGCCGCGCGAGCAAAATCTGCCGATCTTTTCGCCGTCCAGCTATCTCGGCATCGGCCAGACGCGTTCACTGCCTATCTATCGTCGTGAAAATACCTTCCAGGAGCTGGACAACCTCACGATGACACGCGGCCTGCATACCTTCAAGATGGGAATTGACTTCCGTCGCAGGCAGTTGACCATCTATCAGACCAACCTGGGTAACGGGCGCTTTAATTTCTCTCCTGCACTCACAGACTCGCGCAGTCCCGCCGGTACTGGTGGAGACAGCATGGCGAGCTTCCTGCTTGGATATCCGACACTGGCAGGACACGACTACAACTTCGTCTTCCCCGGCATTCGCCTGAACGAGCTTGGAACCTACTTCGCCGACGACTGGCGCCTCAATCGCAAACTGACTATCAACTATGGCATTCGTTGGGACTACTTCAGCCCGCCGGATGAATCGCAGAACCGGTGGTCGAACTTCAACGCCTCGACCGGAAAGATGGATATCGCCGGGCGCAACGGAGTCGACATCAACGCGGGTGTACAGCGTCACTGGCCCAACTTCGGTCCGCGACTCGGGTTCGCCTTTCAGGCCGCGCCACACACAGTTCTTCGTGGCGGGTTCGGCATCTTCTATAACGCCGCAGGCAGCGAAGCGGGAACCATGCGTCTAGCGCGCAACATCCCCTTCGGCCTGACCAGCCAGATTACGCCCGGCGACATCAACCCCGGCCCGATCGTAAGCAATGGTTTTGCTCCGCTGCCTCCTGTTGATCTCACGCTTGCCGATAACCCAAGTGGAGTCGTCTACCAGGTCGATCGCAAGTTCCGTCCCTCGTATGCGGAGCAGTTCAATCTCGTTCTGGAGCAGGAGGTTGCTCCCTTGCAGATGTTGATCAAAGTGGCAGGCGTTGGCAACCTTGGGCGTCATCTTTACAACACCTACAATAACAATCAGCCCATCCCTGGCGCGGCGCCGCTCGCCACCCGGCGGCCGCTTTACGCCATCAATCCAAACCTGAGCGATGTGAACTACTTCCTCTCCAACGGCGTCAGTTCTTACACGGCGCTCCAGGTTACGGCCGACAAGCGCTTTAGCCACGGCGTCAGCATATTACTTGGATATGCCTGGTCGCACGCGCTCGACAACGTGCCGCTGGAGTTCGGCGGTGGTGCACTTGGCCCGTCTCCGCAGGACCCGCGCAACCTGAGCGCTGAGTACAGTAACTCGGCAATAGACATGCGTCATCGCCTTACGCTCAGCTATCTATGGGCGCTGCCGTTCGGAAGAGGCAAGGCGTTCCTTAATTATGGTGGCTTCGCCAATCAGATCGTTGGCGGATGGCAGCTCAACGGCATCCTTACAACGCAGAGCGGACTATGGTTCTCTCCTGTACTCCAAACCTCGACCACGAACGGCACATCGAGCCGACCTGACAGGGTGGGACCAGTTTCCTATCCAAAGACGCTCGCGCGTTGGTTCGACCCATCGCCATCGACGTTCGCAACCCCCAAGCCGTATACCTACGGCAACGCTGGTCGCGACTCATTGCTTGGGCCGGGAAGGACCAACTGGGACTCGTCGCTCTTCAAGGAGTTTCCGGTCCGCGAGCAGATGCTCTTCCAGCTCCGGTTTGAGGCCTACAATGCGCTCAACCATCCGCAATTTGGCTATCCCAATGCGAGCATCGGCAACGCACAGGCAGGACAGATCACAAGCATCGTAGGCAATCCGCGGAACCTTCAGGCGTCTCTACGGTTCCAGTTCTAAGAGCGTTGAAGACAATTGGCCATGAACAAGGAGAATGAGGTGCAAATGGTAACTCGGAAAAGCTGGCAGGTACGTTACAGAATGCGCCTCATCTCGAGCCTTCTCTTTGCAGTCGTCATGTATATTGCAACTCCCAAAGTCTTGGCTGCTGGCGGTACGCTCGATGTGTACTTTATCGACGTGGAGGGTGGTCAGGCGACTTTGTTCGTCACACCTGCCAAGCAGTCGTTGCTGATCGATGCCGGCTGGCCCGACAATACGGGGCGCGATGCCGATCGTATTGTTACGGCAGCAAAGCTCGCTGGCCTCAAGAAGATCGACTTCGTTCTATTGACCCACTATCACGACGACCATAGCGGAGGTGTGCCGCAACTGGTCGAGCGTATTCCCGTCGGCACCTTTATCGACCACGGCCCTAACACCGAGATCCGTCCAAACGGCAAGAGCCAGCAGATAGAAGCGGCGTACAAAAGCGTTCTTGCGACAGGGAAGTACAAGCATATCGTTCCGCGTCCCGGCGATGTACTGCCGATTCCCGGTATGAAGGTGACGGTCATCAGCAGCGATGGAAATGTCATCGATCATCCTCTGCCCGGCGCTGGGCAGGCCAACGAGTATTGCAGCATCAAGGAAGACAAGCCAATGGATCGCAGCGAGAATCCTCACTCGCTCGGCGTGCTCATTACGTTTGGCAAGACGAAGATTCTGGACCTGGGCGATCTGACCTGGGACAAGGAGCACGACTTCATGTGCCCCAACAATCGTCTCGGCAAGGTCGATGTTCTTGTTGTCTCGCATCATGGATTCAGGCCAAGTTCCAGTCATGCGCTCGTCGATGCAATTCATTCGAGGGTGGCGATCATGGACAACGCACAAACCAAGGGAGGCGACGTGCAGGTGCTTGACGTTGTGAGAAAAGCCCCTGGGCTTGAGGCGTTCTTTCAACTTCATTACTCTGAGGCTGGTGGTGCGGAGCACAACACTCCGCTCGACTACATTGCAAATCCTCAGGGGCCGGACCAGGGAAACTACTTTCTCTTGAAGGTCTCGCCGAAGGGTAGCCTGAGCATCTTCAACTCCGGAACCGGGACGACGAAGAGTTATGCGATGCAATGATGTAGCGCTTTGCAGCAAACATGTCTACGCACGGTAAGTTCTGCGCAGAGATAAAACATGAAAATTAGACCGCAGGGAGCGTATGCCGTGATTGCCGTCGATTGGGGTACAAGTAATTTCCGGGCATTCCGGCTTGGTGAAGATGGGAGGATATTGGACCGGCGTTCCTTGCCGCTCGGAATCCTTCGCATGGGCAGCGCAGGGTTTACCGAGACACTGCGTTCTCAGGTGGCACCCTGGCTTCAGGCGGGCGAAAAACGAATCCTGTTGTGCGGCATGGTGGGCAGCAGACAGGGGTGGGTGGAGGCTCCGTATCTTCCGTGCCCGGTCGGGCTCGCGGACCTGGCGGCTGCGGTGGTCAAGGTTCCCTTCGATGGCGCTGAGGTTCTGCTGGTTCCCGGAGTTGCTGGGGCAAACTCTGACGGCGTGCCTGAGGTGATGCGCGGAGAAGAGACGGAGGCCATGGGAATTATGGATAGGTGCGACGGCGAAGGGATGGTGTGCTTTCCCGGCACGCACACAAAGTGGATTCAACTGCACGATCGTAAGCTTGTCGGTTTTATCACCTGCATGACGGGCGAGCTTTATGAGGCATTGAGGATGAGTACGATCCTGAAGCGTACGATGTCGGCGAACGCTCCGTTCGATGAAGCGGCATTCTTGCGTGGAATCGAGCGGTCGGCAAGCTCCGGCGGCCTGCTGCATCATCTCTTCGGAGTCAGAACGCTCACGCTGATGAACCAGCTGGATGAGGAGGCATCGCCATCGTATCTCTCCGGCTTATTGATCGGCCATGAAGTGCGCTCTGCCCTGTCACAGCCCTCGTTGGTTCATCTGGTTGGAGCTGCCGGGCTTTGCTCGTACTATGAACTGGCCATCAAAGCCTGCGGAGGATCGGCGACGGTAGAGGATGAAGATGCCGCTGCACGCGGCCTTGCGGCAATTGGCAGGAGTCTGTGATGAACTTGCGGCAGTGGCTTGAGCGGTCCCCTCTAATTGCAATTCTCCGTGGCGTGAAGCCTTCGGAGGCCGAGGCAATCTGTGTTGCGCTGGAAGAATCCGGAATCAGGATCGTTGAAGTTCCTCTGAACTCTCCCGAGCCACTGAAGAGCATCGAAATACTCGCACGCAGCTTCGGCGATCGCATGCTTATCGGCGCCGGAACTTTGACCAGTGTCTCTGAAGTTGAAAGCGTGGCATCGGCCGGCGGCGAACTGATCGTAACCCCACATGCCGACGTCTCGATCGTTCGTGCAGCGAAGGTTGCGGAACTGATCGCAGTCCCCGGATTTTTCAATCCGACGGAGGCGTTCGCTCTGCTTCAGGCGGGAGCGGATGCCATCAAGCTCTTTCCTGCCGATGTGCTTGGGCCAAACATGCTCAAGGCAATGCGCGCGGTTCTGCCGAAGGGTGCCATTGTTATCCCAGTCGGTGGAGTGGGAGTGGCGCAGATTCCGCCCTGGCTTAATGCAGGAGCGCGGGGCTTCGGTCTGGGCTCGTCGCTGTACAAGCCAGGCGACAGCCCCGCAGCGGTAAAGACAAAGGCGCAGGCGCTGATCGCGGCACTCCATCAGAACTAACCGGCGTTCCTATCTCATGGCTTTTATCCAACTCGATCTACAAGGAGCATCTCCTCGATGAAAAGAAGAACCTTCCTCCGCAGCATGGCGGCCACAGCAGCTCTCGGATCGACGAATGTCATGCGCGCCTTCGCTCCGTTGCCGAAGATGAAGATTACCCGCGTCCGCGCGTATGCTCCTCCCAATCCCAACCCGCTCTTCAATCAGAGCGACACGGTCGTCACGATTGAGACGGATGCTGGGATCACAGGTATCGGCGAGGGCGGCTTTAAAGATACGCTTGCGCAATCTGCAGGAAGGTTGATCGGCCGCGATCCGCAGCACATCGAAGCGCTGTGGCAGGACATGAACCGGGCGTTTTTCTATCCAGCAGGACGCGAGAAGACAGACGCAATTGGCGCGCTCGATCTAGCGTTGTGGGACATCAAGGGCAAGGTGCTCGGCATGCCAGTCCACCAGATTCTCGGTGGAGCGGTGCGCAACTTCTGCGAGTGCTACAACACGGCGGGAATCATCCCAGGCATCACTCCAGGTATGAGCATCAAGGACCGTGCAAGGATAACAATCGAAGCCGGCTATCGCGCATTTCGTTTCGGAGCGGTGGATAAGCCCGCGAACACGACCTTCAATACTCGCGAGCGGATCACGCATCTCCGTGAAGAGTGCGAACAGGTACGCGAGGGCGTCGGAAAGGACGGAGACTGGTGTATCGACTTCCATCAGCGATTCGACCTATCGGAAGCTATTCGCGGATGCAATGAGATTGAGAGCCTCGCTCCGTTCTTTGTCGAAGATCCGGTTCGCACAGAGGCGTTCCTGCAGGACATCCCCATCCTGCGCAACAAGGTAAACGTTCCTCTCGCGGCGGGCGAGGAGTGGGGCAATCGATGGGACTTCAACAAACTTGTAGAGGATCACTCGATCGATTACGTACGCGCTACGCTTCCGAATGTTGGCGGCATCACCGAGATGATGAAGATCGCCGCAATCTGCGAGACGCACTTTGTGGGCATCGTTCCGCACTTTACAGGGCCGATTGCGACCGCGGCGCTGGTGAACTGCCTCAGCACGTTCCCGGGACAGGTCCTGATGGAGTACAACTACCAGGGCCGCACACTGGAACATCTTCCCGTATGTCTCGACTTCAAGAATGGAAAGCTGTATCCGAACGAGCGCCCGGGGCTCGGTGTCGAGCTCGACTACAAGAAGCTTACGAAGTTTGCCGAGATTACTGAGCCGGTCACGGCACGCGCGCAGACGTACTTCCGGCCCGACGGCTCGATCACTAACTGGTAAATACAATCGTTCGTCTGAACTGGTATAAAAATGGCGCGCAGAGCATAAACATCTCTGCGCGCTATTTGTAACAGAAGGGAATACGAGTTCTTGATGCTATCTTCATTCAGGTTGCCCATCCGCGCGGTACTGATCTTCTGGATGTTTCTTCTCAGCGCGCTGGCCTATCTGGACAGAACGAACATCTCAATCGCTGGACCCCAGATCAGCCGCGAATTCGGGCTTGGTAATGTCAAGCTCGGCTGGGTCTTCAGCGCTTTTCTCATTGGCTATGCGCTCGCGCAGGTCCCCGCGGGATGGCTGGCGGTGCGGTACGGGCCGCGCTGGAGCCTGACCTTCGGTGTGGCTTGGTGGGGAGTGTTCACAGCCCTCACCGCAGTAGTGCCTCCAAAGATGCGCGGTGCGATGCTTGTCCTGATCGCCGTCCGTTTCTGTCTCGGAGCCGGTGAGGCGACGGTGTATCCGGCATCCAACCAGCTTGTCGCTCGATGGATTCCTCTCGAAGAACGCGGCAAGGCCAACGGTTCGATCTTCGCCGGTGTTGGCGCCGGCGCGGGGCTTACGCCTCCTTTGCTTGCATGGATTATTGCGCACTATGGCTGGCGCATGTCGTTCTGGTTTAGCGCAGTGGTTGGCACGCTGGCAGGGGTTGTCTGGTTCTTTATTGCACGCGATCATCCAGCGGAGCACCCGCTGATCTCCCAGGCGGAGTTGCGTCATATCGAAGAGGGCATCGCCGAGCCGCAAGCGGTGAGCGTCACCTCGGAAGAAAAAGCTGTGGTGCCATGGACGGCGATGTTCAGGAGCAGGACCCTGTTTGCGCTGACGCTAAGCTACTTCAGCTTCGGCTATGTTGCCTGGGTGTTCTTCGCGTGGTTCTACATCTATCTTGCCGAAGCGAGGGGGCTCGATCTCAAGGCGAGCGCGATTTATTCCATGTTTCCTTTTCTTGCGATGACAATTTGTTCGCCGCTTGGCGGTATCGCCAACGACTGGATCTCGCGGCGGTTTGGCCTGCGCTGGGGCAGATGCGGCGTTGGAGTTGCCGCGCTGGCGACAGCGGCAGTTTTGCTATGGTTCGGTCCAGCCGTGTCGAGTACGCAACTGGCAAGCCTGATTCTCGCAGGTGGAGCAGGGACGCTTTACTTCGCGCAGAGCTCCTATTGGTCGGTGACAGTCGACATTGCGGACAGCGGATCGGGTATTGTCTCGGGGGTGATGAATATGGGGGCGCAGGTTGGAGGAGCCGTGACGGCATCGCTCACACCTGTCATTGCAGCGCGCTATGGCTGGAACGCGTCGTTCCGTCTGTCGGCGATGCTCGCGCTTGCCGGTGCTGTCGCGTGGGTGATCGTCGATCCGGCCAAAAAACTGGGCCGGGAGAGAGCGGTTTCGTAAGGATTGCGCGAGGTAGCTATCCGCTGTGCACCATCACGCGGTTCTTGCCTGCGCGCTTGGCTGCGTACAGAGCTTCGTCGGCCAGCTCTACCAGTTGATAGCCGTTGACGAGGGACTCATTCATCGCGGCCATTCCCATGCTGATGGTGACCGGCTCATTCTCCCACTCCTCGGCTGCGACGCGCTGCATCACGCGGCGGGCAAGACCCATCGCGCTCTCTTCGCCGCTCTCAGGAAGAAGGACGACGAACTCCTCGCCGCCGTAACGAGCAGGAAGGTCAGGCAGACGAACGGTCGTTCGCAGGATCATTCCCAGGCGGCGCAGCACCTCGTCGCCCGCAGCGTGACCATATTTGTCATTGGTCATCTTGAAGTTGTCGACATCGATCAGCAGTACAGCCAACTCGCGCTTGCGCCTGCGTGCCATCGAGAACTCCATCACCAGCCGCTCTTCAAAGGCCCTGCGATTGCGCAGGCCCGTCAATTCGTCGGTGACGGCGAGGCGGCGAAGCTGGTCGTTCGCCTCCTCCAGTTCGCGATGATAGCGCTCCAGCTCGGCCTTGTGCGCGACCTCTTCAGAGATATCGACAGCTACGCCTGCGAGAAGGACATTTCCAGCCGAATCGTTGCAAGGAAACTTGAATGAGCGGAGTGAACTCAAAGTGCCGTCCGTTCCGCGAATGTGTTCTTCGGTCTCCACCATGCGGCCGCCAGCCATCACCTCAAGGTCGTGGGTGCGGACGGACTTCGACAGCTTGCGGGACCAGAGCTGTTCGTCGGTGCGCCCCAGCCAGGCGTACTCGCTCACGCCGAATCTCTGTGCAAAGGCGCGGTTGTAGAAGAGCAGCCGTCCTGCCGCGTCTTTGATATAGCTGAGGAACGGGCTGGCGTTCATAAAGGCGCGGAAGAGCTCCTCACTTGCGCGAAGCGCGCCTGTTGTTCTTTCCTTGTCGGTCAGCGCCTGTTCCAGCGCGACACGCTGCATACGCAGCTCAAGTCTTGCGCTTACCTGGCGGGAGAGTACCTCCAGAGCATTTGCCTGTTCTGCGCTCAGGATCCGGGGCGTCGTATCCACCACGCACAGCGTCCCCAGAACGTGGCCGTCGGGAGTTGCCAGCGCAACTCCGGCGAAGAAGCGGAGCGGAGGATCGGCGGCGACAAGCGGGTTGTTAACAAACCTGCTGTCCAGCAGAGAGTCTTTGACGACGAACAGTCCCTGCTGACGCACTGCATGCGCGCAGAAGGCAATCTCGCGCGGAGTATCGCCCAGCTTCAGCACTTCGGAAGCACGGAACCACTGCTGGCGCTCGTCCAGCAGCGTCACCAGGCCCAGCGAGGTTCCGCACAGCGAGGCTGCAAGCCGTGTCAGCTCTTCACAGTCCTGTTCCGGTTGGGAGTCCAGAAGGTCCCTCACCCACGACGCCCACAGCCGGGCGTTATCGCTCTCAGCTCTTCTCAAGTTCATCAATCACCGTGGGGAGGTATTACGTAGAATACCCGCACGAAAGGCACTAGACCATTGGTTTTTGCAGTTTCTACAACTCTAGTTGTAGGAAAGGAGGATTTGGCCCCTGCCTTGCACCGCCCAATCCCCCAGGAAAGCTCTTCTGTCACCTATCAGGCACCGGGAAGGTGGTATCGGTCAATCACACAAAACTGCCATCGGGAGACAGTAGGAAACTCAAGCTGCCTCAGCAACATGGCGCATATCATGCGTTGTTCTTTGCGCAGGTCTTTTAGTGCTTGATGAGCCACATCAACCAGCTCGCGGCGACGGTCCCACCGACGAAGATGGCAAAGCAGAAGGCCCCGAACCGGACCATCATGCGGGGCTCCGACCGCTGGGTGATACCGAAGACAATCGACGTAAACAGCGAAAACAGAAGAACAGCGCCAAAGTGCGAGATGGTCACGAGGCTTTCCTCCCGGTGGCGAGAGAGTGCGCATCGACGGCCGCGATGATATTCAGCAGGCCGGCCACAACGATGAACTTCGTCCCGTAGTCCGCGATGGCGACCTGCACGGCAGACTGTCCGAGATCGAAAGCACGCGCAGCTATATATAGAAGGCCTGCGCCAATGTCGCCTGCAAAGTTCAGCATATCGAGCAATTCGGCCGTATTTGGGGCGTAGATTTTGCCCTTCAGTGCCAGGCCGATGCCAAACATGGCCACGATGGAGACAAAGAGCAGAAGCCCGCGAGTCCACTTCTTGAGCAGAAGGTGTCCCGCGCCAGGAATGAGCCAGCCCGCAATGAGAATCAGCGCCGGTGGCAGAGAGGTCGCCTTCTGCACGTTTGTTTCCTGCGCCTGAACGTTCGTCGTCATCAACCCCGATGATACCAGTTGCTTAGCAGGCCGTCAGCTTTCGCTCAGTCAGATTCTCACCAGCTCGGTCTGAATGCGGCCGGTGACTTCGGCCTTGCCTGGGAGGGCGATCATGTCGATCTCGCTGCGAACCCCGAACTCGCCCGGGAAGTAGAGGCCCGGCTCGACGGAGAAGCAGGTCTTTGGCAGAATCAGGCGCTCGTCGTGGGTCTCCAGATTGTCGAGGTTGGCGCCGTTGCCGTGCAGCTCGGCGCCGATGTTGTGCCCGGTGCGGTGGGTGAACCAGTCGTTGAATCCTGCGGCTGCGATGACGTTGCGCGAGGCGTCGTCGGCTTGCCAGCCTGCGATTGGAGTGTTGGAGGCGAAGGCCTCTTTGACGGTGTCGATAGCGGCGTCGCGGGCGTTGCGGACGGTCTCGAAGATGAGCTGCTCTTTGGCGGTGGGTTCGCGGCCAACGACGCCCGTCCAGGTGATGTCGTAGAAGCAGGCGTCGGGGTGGTCGACCTTGCCCCAGATGTCGATGAGGACGAAGTCGCCTTTGCGGATGCGTTTTGAGCTTGCTGCTGTCGGCTCGTAGTGCGAGTCGGCGGAGTTGGCGCCGGAGCTTACGTTGGGCCCGTGCTCCCAGACGAGGTTTTCGCGGGCCATCGCTTCAGAGAGCCACTCGACCATGGCGAACTCGTGGGTTCCTCCGGAAGCGACGCGGCGGCTGATCTCCTGCCAGGCGGCGGCGAGGATGGTGTCGATCTTTTCCTGAGCGACGTAGTGCGTGGCGATCTGATCGCCGGTGAGGACGGCCTCGAACTGGCTGACGAGGTTGGCGGAGGTGACGACCTCTTTGCCGAGCGAGCGGATAAGCTCGACGGTTCCTGCGTCGACGAGCGAGACGTACATGATCGCGTTGTTGGGCGAGTACTGCATGGCGATCTTCGTCGCGCCATCGGTCATAGCGGCGATCTGCGCGGCCAGTTCCTGCCAGGAGGAGTAGACGGCTTTTGTGCCGGGCAGCGTGTCGAGGCGTCCTGACTCGATGCGGTGGACAAGTTTTCTCGGTTCGCCGTTAGCCGGGATGAAGTAGAACCAGCGGCGGGTGACGTGAAGCCCTTCGCCCAGACCGAGGATGCGGTAGGCGAGCGGGTCTCGGTAGTGGTGGTCGTAGAAGAGCCAGCCGTCTAAATGCTGGTCGCGGAGTGCGCTCTGAATTGCTGCCAGATCCATGATCGCCATGTTAACGCCGGGCTGAGGCAGGTCAGATACCCCCCCCATACCTTTTTTGCGCAAATTCTTGATTTATCGATGGTTAGCGGTGGACTATTCCCGCAAAATCCTCAAAATAAATAAATTGCGGTTAAAGTCTTGATTCCTGGATGCTTAGGTGATGAAACGGGGCCATTTTGCAATGGCACATCTTGTATTCACTATTTTAATTCTACCGTGCGGAACATGAGAATCGGCACTTTTGGTGTTCGTTCTATCTCTTTTGTTTTGTGATGCTTGCTGCTCGTTGTCGCATAGAGGGGGCTTGACATGATTTGTTCAGCGTATTTCGGGGTCGCGGGGTCAGTTCAATTACCGGCCTGGGGCATCATTTCTGATGTCTTGCCGCGCCGAGAGAGGAAAACTACAGGGATTCTTCGCCTGCGGCTTAGGATGACGGCCCTACTACGAAACTGACGGCCCTACTACGAAACTGACGGCTCTACTACCAACGCTATTTTTCCTTGAAGACGAGATAGGTTGTGGAGGTTCCGGGTGCGAGTTTGACCCAGTGGGGAACGCCGGCGGGGATGTGGACGGTATCTCCGGTGTGAAGGACAATCTCCTTGCCTCCCTCGATGGAAGGGCCACGGACTTCGCCGGGTTGGTTGGGCACGGTGTGACTGCCTTTGATAGTTCCGCCGGTGACGAGGATGGCGCTGCCCTTTGTGATGATCATCTGGTCGGCCCAGCCCTCGTGGAGTTCGGCGTCGCCGGTGTGGACGCGGACGATGTAGAGGGTGCGGGCGGAGCCGAAGTCGTCGAGGGTCTCCATCGCGAAGCCAGTTGGGGTGGCTTTGGCGGTGGTAGTGAGTTTCGCTTCGAGCTTCGCGAGGTCGGCAGCGGTGTGGAGCGTGGGGCCGGATTGGGCGAGAAGGGGAGCGGCGGCGAGAAGAATGAGGCTGGCTAAGCGCATGGACTTCCTCGGGGGTGGGACGGGGGAATTGTACTTGTGTGTGTTATGCAGATGCTTCTGGTTAGGCCAAACCTTCAGGTTTGGCGCTCTCTGAAGAGAGCATATACCCCAGGGGCTGAAGCTCTTTTTCCGCGGGGTCGATAGAGATGGCCAAGCCTGAAGGCTTGGCGTACCTAGAAGCAGTTCGCGCTTTTGCGCGAATGCTCCCACTCATGCGATGGGACTGCATGAAGAGGACACCCGGCTACTTCTCAATTCTTACTTCCGTTACGCATTTCTGCTCTGCGCCGGCGGTCCATGAATCAGGCTTGGACTGTTGAAGTACATAATCGATTTCAATCTTTGTCCCGGCTCTGTAGAGCGAATCCGATGCCGCGTCATTCATCTCACGTGTCCATTGAGAGAGCGCTCCATCATCACTCAGCACCTCGCACATGGGCCAATCGTTATGGCCAGCCATGAAAGCGCTCTTGATGACACCGCGTACTGTATACAAGCGCAGTTTCCCATCCCTGATGTTGTCCCACCATTCGGGACTGCCAAAGAGGCCATGCGTCTGCTGTATGCCGTACTCCTTGGTTGTGAGCGTGGCCCGCTGAACTAATTCGATATGTCTATGATCGAAGCGAAGCTGATAGATAGGTTGTAGCAAAGGATTAATCCAAAAATCTTTTGGCGATGCCTTCATACGCGTCGATGCGGCGATCGCGGAGGAAGGGCCAGTGCTGGCGGGTGATTTCGATGAGTTTGGGGTCGAGGTCGGCGATCAGGGTTTCTTCCTTGTCATGGCTGGCCTGGGCGATGATGCGGCCGAAGGGGTCGGCGATGAAGCTTCCTCCCCAGAACTCGAGGCCTGAGTTTGGGGTGTGGTCGCCGGGGCCATGGAGTTCGACGGTGGCGGGGTTGCCGTCGGCGGCGGTGGTCTTGAACTTGACGTCGCCGTGCTCGTGGCCTACGCGGTTGACGGCGCAGGCGAAGACTCCGTTGGCGATGGCGTGGGCGCGCTGGGCGGTCTGCCAGGCTTCGTATTGGGCGGTGCCGAACTCCTCTTTCTCGGAGGGGTGCCAGCCGATGGCGGTGGGGAAGAAGAGGACTTCGGCTCCGCGGAGTGCGGTGAGTCGGGCGCCTTCGGGATACCACTGGTCCCAGCAGACGAGGGTGCCGACGGGGCCCTGCGAGGTCTGTGTGGCCTTGAAGCCGAGGTCGCCGGGGGTGAAGTAGAACTTCTCGTAATAGAGGGGGTCGTCGGGGATGTGCATCTTGCGGTAGACGTCGGCGATGCGGCCGTCCTTTTCGATGGTGACGGCGGTGTTGTGGTAGAGGCCGGGGGCTCGGCGCTCGAAGAGGGAGGCGACGAGGACGACGCCGGTCTCCTGGCAGACGCGGGTGAGCGTGTCGGTGGAGGGGCCGGGGATGGATTCGGCGAGGCCGAACAGATCGTGGTCCTCGCGCTGGCAGAAGTACTGGGCGCGGAAGAGCTCCGGCAGGCAGACGAGGTTGGCTCCCTGGCGGGCGGCCTCGTAGACGCGCTCGGCGGCCTTGTCGAGGTTGACGCGGGTGTCGGAGTCCATGGACATCTGGATGAGGGCGACGCGCTTGATGCCGCTGGGGGCGCTGGATTTGCTGGTGTTTTTCGTCATGGCAGTCAGTGCTTATTTTATAGGTATGTGAAAGGCGCGGAGGTTTTGCCCGCGTTTTGGCGTGAATGGCTCTTGCCGCGCGTGAATTTTCTGTTAGGTTTGAGGTATAGGAAATTCTGCCCACGCCGCCAGGACATCCTCGAATCCACCTACAATTTCTGTGTTAGCCGACCACGCCAGTCGTGTATCTCATTGCTGAAGGAGCAAGACGTTGAGCGAATTACGTGAGTTTCTGGAACTTTCCTACTCTGAACTAGAAGACCTGAACCTGGCTGCAAAAGAGCAACGTAAGAAGCGCGTCGCCGCGGACGTGATCCAGGAAGAGCGGCTGAAGTATCTGACCGACGAGCGCCGCATTAAGGCTGTGACGGTTCTGTTCAGCGATCTCGAAGGCCGGCTGCACATGCTGGACTACGACAAGAAGTTTCTGGTGAAGAGCTACGACAATCTGACGTTCGACGGCTCGTCGATCCGCGGCTTTACGGCGCAGCGCGAAAGCGACCTTCGCCTCGGCATCGATTGGAGCGCGTTCTACTGGGCGCCTGCCGATGTGTTTGGCCCCGGCAAGGTACTGGTCTTCGGCGAGGTGATCGACAAGAACGGCGGCACCTACTCGGCCGACCTGCGCGGTGTGCTGAAGAAGTTTGCCAATGAGCAGTACGCGAAGAACGGCTACACGCTGAATGCGGCGAATGAGATTGAAGGCTTCCTGTTCGAGGGCCTCGACGCCGAGCGCAGCTACCACGAGACGGGCAAGTTCGAGTATGTCAACAAGGGTGGCTACTACCACTCGCTGCCGGGCGACCCGCTGCGTGAGTTCATCGATACGACCGCTGAGGTCCAGCGCGCGATGGGCTTCGAGAATGAGAAGGACCATCCAGAGGTTGCGCCCTCGCAGTTCGAGATCAACTATACCTACGGCGATGTTGTGGCCGCGGCCGACCAGATTCAGCTCTATAAGCTGATCTGCCGCCAGGTGGCGACGCAGATGGGCATGACGGCAAGCTTTCTTCCGAAGCCGGTGGTCGGCGTGAACGGATCGGGCATGCACACCAATGTGTCGATCACGAAGGGCGGCAAGAACCTGTTCTGGGACCCGAAGGGCGAAGAGAAGATCTCGAAGATGGCGTGGCAGTTCACGGACCGTATTCTGACGCACGGCAACGACATCTGCCTGCTGCTGAATGCGAGCGTGAATGCGTATCGCCGTCTGGACCCTCACTTTGAGGCCCCGAACCAGATCAAGGCTTCAGCGACGGACCGCGGCTCGATGGTGCGCATCCCGATCGGGAACGAGAAGTCGGCGCGCGTTGAGGTGCGTTCGGTTGGACCGGATGCGAATCCGTACATGGTGCTGTACTCGATCTTCAAGAGCGGCCTGGACGGCGATCTGGCGAAGATCAAGAACCTTCGCCAGGCGGAGCGCTACCTGCCGGACAACGTCTACACGGCAATTGAGAACTTCCGCAATGCAGAGTGGACGACGAAGCTGCTGGGCGCCGATGTGAAGGGTCGCTATGCCGACCTGAAGCAGGCCTCGGCCGATCGCTGCCCGCGCCTGCTGGGCACGATCGTGAAGGCGCCAGAGGTTCAGTTCCACCACGATGTTTATAACCAGCTGCTCTGGAACATCTTCTAAGGATCCGGTTGAGAGGGAACAGGGGCTGGCGATTTTTCGTCAGCCCGTTCTTTTTAATAGCCCGTGTTTTGGCGGCATGTTAGATTTTCCTCGAAGTGACGATAGATATGAAGATATCGGGCCTTGGACTGTTTGCAATATGTGCGGGATTTCTGCTTGGGGGTTGCGGTAGCAGTCCTTCGCCGGTGAGCGCACCAGCACCGATGGCGAGTTCGCTGGCGGGAAACTGGTTGATCGTGGGACCGATGCCGACCATTGCGCCGGGGATAGCGCCACCCCCGGAACGTTTTCGTCTGGCCGTGACGATGGATGCAGTGGGCGACAACGTGGTCGCGGCCGGTTTCGGAAATCACGTTTGCCCGGGTTTTACTGAATCGTTTTCTATCGGCAGCGTACTTTCGGGAGCGGTTGCGAAGGACCGTACTTTCAGTCTGGGCTCGTCGTCGATCTTTCCGAATATGGCGATGACGCTGACGGGCAAGATTCCGGCAGTGGGTCAGGGGCAGTGGACGGGAAACTATAACGTCAGCTTCACCACTCCCCCCAGCGGCTTGGCGACTTGTGTGGAGACTCTGTCTGACACGTTTACTGCAACCTCTTTTCCGCTGGTCAGTGGAGTCTACGTTGGAACTGCAAGTAATGGGTTCAGTTTGAACGGGGTTCCAATAACGACGACGATGTCGCTGCAGGTGACGCTGCAGCAGGGTGGAACGGCGACCGATTTCAGAGGCAACACGGTGACGAGTAATGCGGTGCTGACGGGAAGTATCAAGGTAACGGGGTCACCCTGTTTTAGTTCCGGGACAATTACGGGTACACCCTCAAGTTCAGTACTTGGCAACGAAGTCCATGCTGCATTTGCGATGGATGATGGCTCGACGCTGGAATTTATTGGATCGATGACCGATGCGACCGAGTCGAAGATTGCCACGAACCTGGTGCTGATCACGGGCGGTCAGTGCGGAGGAAGCCGACCGCCGGTCGCATACCGGATAACGGAACTCGACAGGCAAATTTAGACAGACGCGTTGACACGGACGAATAGCTACTGCACACTGCTCGTGTGTGAAGGAGAAGCGCTTGGATTCGTTCAGTGATGATCGGCTGGTTCGGCCTGCTGGGATTCTTGGCGGCTGCCTGTTGCTGGGGCTGGTGGTTGGCGGATGGCTGCTCGGGAAGCAGATCAAGGAGACGCGACTTGCCGACCGTTATGTGACGGTGAAGGGGCTGGTGGAGCGGACGGTGAAGTCCGACAGCGCGATCTGGCCGGTGACGTTCAAGGAGACAGGCAACGAACTGCAGCAGGTCTATGCGAAGAGCGAAGAGGACCGTGCCTCGGTGCTGAAGTTCTTCAAAGAGCAGGGAATCGCGGACCAGGAGATTACGGTCGGGCAGATTCAGGTGACGGACAAGCAGGCCAACGAGTATAGCAACAACCAGGGCGGCCCTCGATACATCGTGCAGCAGACGGTGACCGTAAGCTCGAACGACGTCGACAAGATTGCGAAGGCCGGGCAGAAGACGGCGCAGTTGCTCCAGGCCGGAATTATCGTGGTGGGCGGCTATGGGCAGGGCATCCGGTATGTCTTCAATGGGCTGAATGCGTTGAAGCCGGACATGATTACGGAGGCGACGAAGAATGCGCGCTCTTCTGCGGATCGCTTTGCGGCGGACTCAGGAAGTGAGGTCGGGTCGATCCGGTCGGCGAACCAGGGAGTATTTTCGATCTCGGCCGCGGATGGGGGAAGCGGAGTTGCTCCCGGAGAAGATGGCGGTGGCGGTGGAACGAGCCCGGACGCCAGCATCATGAAGAAAGTCCGCGTGGTGGCAACGATCGACTACTACCTGATGAAGTAGAAATCCGTGAGCTTCACAGAAGATCATTCTCAGGGATTTGTGCGATTATCGCGGATCTCGTGCGGTTATTGCCAGACGCTTCCGACGGATGTTAGCTTGTTTCTCACCTGATCTTTTGCGTGTTCCTAAAAAAACTTTTAGTGGAGATGATGGCGTATGCAGGATAGCTACAACGGTATTGCGGTGCCCAAGGATGGAGCGCCGATTCAGTATGTCGACGGCAAGTTCAAGATTCCTGACAACCCGATCATCCCCTTCATTGAAGGCGATGGTACGGGGCGCGATATCTGGAAGGCCTCGCAGCGTGTGTTCGATGCGGCAGTGGAGAAGGCTTACGGCGGCAAGCGCGCTGTGAAGTGGTTTGAAGTGCTGGCGGGCGAGAAGGCTTATCGCCAGACGCAGAACTGGCTTCCGGATGACACGGTCAAGGCGACGGTGGACTATCGCGTGTCGATCAAAGGACCGCTGACGACTCCGGTGGGTGGCGGCATCCGTTCGCTGAACGTGGCGTTGCGGCAGTTGATGGACCTGTACCAATGCGTGCGACCGGTGAAGTACTACGCAGGCGTGCCGAGCCCGGTGAAGCATCCGGAGAAGCTGGACGTCGTGATCTTCCGCGAGAACACGGAGGACATCTACGCCGGTATCGAGTTCCGCGAGGGAACGCCTGAGGCGGCGAAGTTCATCGCGTTCGTCAACGACGAGATGTTGAAGGGCGGCAAGAAGAAGGTCCGCACGGATTCGGGTGTTGGCGTGAAGCCGATCTCGATCACAGGATCGAAGAGGCTGGTGCGCGCAGCGATTCAGTATGCGCTGGACAACAATCGCAAGGTCGTTACGCTGGTGCACAAGGGGAACATTCAGAAGTTCACCGAAGGCGCATTCCGCGAGTGGGGCTACGAGGTGGCCTCGCAGGAGTTCCGCGACCAGACCGTGACGGAGCGCGAGAGCTGGATTCTCGGGAACCTGGAGGCGAACCCAAACCTGACAGCGGAGCAGAACGCCGCCCTGATTGAGCCGGGCATCGAGTTTGCGCCGAAGCAATTTGTCGACGAGGTGGTCGCCGAGGTGAAGTCTGTGATCGCGGCAATCGGCAAGTCTCACGGCAATGGCGCGTGGAAGAAGAAGATCCTGGTCAACGACCGCATTGCGGACTCAATCTTCCAGCAGATCATTCTGCGCCCGGACGACTATAGCGTTCTGGCAACCACGAACCTGAACGGCGACTACATCTCGGATGCTGCGGCGGCGCAGGTTGGCGGCCTGGGAATCGCTCCGGGCGGCAACATCGGCGACGGCTATGCCGTCTTCGAGGCGACGCACGGCACGGCCCCGAAGTATGCGGACAAGGATGTGATCAACCCCGGGTCAGTGATGTTGTCGGGCGTGATGCTGTTCGACTTCATCGGCTGGCACGAGGCGGCGCGGTTGATCGAGTCGTCGATGGAGAAGACGATCGGGCAGAAGTTCGTGACGTACGACTTCGAGCGCGGGATGCAGGGCGCGACGAAGGCGAAGACGAGCGAGTTTGCCACACGCATGATCGAGAACATGGGCTAAGTAGATTGACCTGGATGGAGTCGGCGGCTGCCAGAGCAGCCGCCGACTTTTTTTGCTTTGGTGGCAATCGATATCCGCACGGAAATGGCGGATATCGGTGCCAGCCGTGCGTGGCGGGACGTATCATGGAAGGCGAAGACGCGTGCTGTTCTGGCGCGCCATGACGGCGTTTTGACGCTAAATTTTCTGGAGAGTTCACACATTATGCGTAAGAAAGTCACTATCGTCGGGGCCGGCAACGTCGGCGCTACTGCGGCACATTGGATTGCTTCGAAGGAGTTGGCGGACGTTGTATTGATCGACGTGGTCGAGGGCGTGCCGCAGGGCAAGGGGCTCGACCTGCTGGAGGCGCTGCCGATCGAGAAGCGCGATGTGTCGGTGATCGGCACCAACGACTATGCGGACACGGCGAACTCGGACATCGTGGTGATCACGGCCGGCATTGCGCGCAAGCCAGGCATGAGTCGCGACGATCTGCTGAACACGAACTTCAACATCATGAGCGATGTTGCGGGCAAGGCGCTGGCAGCTTCGCCGAACGCGATCTTCATCATCGTGTCGAACCCGTTGGATGCGATGGCGCAGACGGCGTTCAAGAAGCTGGGGCTGCCGCGTGAGCGCGTGATCGGCATGGCCGGCGTTCTGGACTCGGCACGCTTCCGCACCTTCATCGCGCTGGAGTTGAATGTTTCGGTTGAGAACGTGACGGCGTTCGTGCTCGGAGGTCATGGCGATACGATGGTGCCGCTCTCGCGCTACTCAACGGTTGCGGGCATTCCGATCACGGAGCTGATTCCGGCGGACCGCCTGAAGGAGCTGGAGACGCGCACGGCCAATGGCGGCGCGGAGATTGTGAAGCACCTCAAAACGGGCTCGGCATACTACGCTCCTTCGGCTGCCGCAGTGGAGATGGTCGAGGCGATCCTGAAGGACAAGAAGAAGATTCTCCCTTGCGCCGCATATTTGCAGGGTGAGTATGGCATCAAGGGGCTATACGTCGGCGTGCCTTGCAAGCTGGGATCGAAGGGGCTAGAACAGATCATTGAGATCAAGCTGACAGCCGAAGAACAGGCTGCTCTGAATAAGAGCGCGGATGCGGTAAAGGAGCTTTGCTCCGTGATCGGCGTCGCATAGGCGAATCTGTTTGCGATGAAAGAGGCCCGCTCATTGCGGGCCTTTTTCATTTCGAATACGGGTTGCTATGGCGTCTTCTTTTTGTTCCTGGCCTTGATCTTGAACCAGATTGGTGAGCCGATGAAGCCGAAGCTGTCGCGAATCTGGTTGGTGAGGAAGCGCTCGAAGCTGAAGTGTAGCTTTACGTCTTTATCGGTGAAGAGGACAAAGGTTGGTGGCGCGACCGCGGCCTGCGTCATGTAGTAGATCTTGATTCGCTTCGACATGGGCACCGATGCTTTTTGAAAGTCGACGTGCTCGAGGAAGCGGTTCATGTTTCCGGTTGTCACGCGCTTGCGGCGCTCACGTGCGACGAGGCCCACCTTCTTGAAGACCTGGTCGATCCCTTTGCCTTCGGCGGCGGAGATAAAGAGCAGCGGAGCGTAGTCGAGGTATTTGAGCGCATCGCGGACCTGTTGCTCGTAGACCTTCTTATCGGCAGGCGGTTTGCCATCGGTTCGTCCAATGGTGACGGCGTCCCACTTGTTGACGACGATGATGACGCTTCTGCCGCTCTCATGCGCGTAGCCGCCGATGTTGGCGTCAAGCGCCGTGACGCCTTCGACTGCGTCGATCACCAGAAGGCTGACGTCAGCGGCTTCGAGATGCTTGCGCGCCATGATGACGGAGAGCTTCTCAGCCATCAGCTTCGTCTTGCCCTTGCGCCGGATTCCTGCGGTGTCGACAAAGCGGAAGCTGTGTCCATCGCGTTCGACGACTTCATCGACGGCGTCGCGCGTTGTTCCAGCGATCGGCGAGACGATGGCGCGCTTCGTTCCGGTGAGTGCGTTGAGCAGTGTGCTCTTGCCGACGTTGGGGCGGCCGATGATGGCGATCTTCGTCTCGGTCTGCTCGAACTCGCCGTGTGAGCGCAGGCGGCGGACGGGCGCTGGACCGTCTTCGTCCTCGGCCATCTCATCTTCGGCTGTGAGCATGACCTCGGTGGGTTCCTCGGCGACGGACTCGGGAGGAAGCGCGGCGTAGACCTCGTCGAGCAGATCGCCGATGCCGGTGCCGTGCTCGGCGGAGAGGGGGAGGACGTTGCGGAAGCCCAGGCTGCGGAAGTTCTCCGCACCGGCGAGAAGCTCGGCGGAGTCCATTTTGTTGACGGCGAGGAAGAGAGGCTTGCCGCCGCGCAGCAGCAGCCGCGCAAGCTCCATATCGGGCGAGGCCAGCTCGGTGCGTCCGTCGACGACCATCACGATGGCGTCGGCCTCTTCGAGCGCAACCTGCGCCTGGCGGAAGATCTCGCTGGGGATCAGGGCTTCGTCGTCGGGGATGACGCCGCCCGTATCAACGACACGAACGATGCGGCCAGCCCAGTCGATCTCTCCGTAGATGCGATCGCGCGTGATGCCCGGCTCGTCGCCGACGATGGAACGCCGCGAGCCGGTGATGCGGTTGAAGAGCGTCGATTTGCCGACGTTGGGACGGCCGCAGATGGCGATCAGCGGCTGCTGCGCATCGCGCGATACGCGCTTCTCACCGTCTGCGGCTGTGTTGTAGCGCGTTGCTTCGCGTTCGGCCTCGCGCCAGTCGTGTTGCTCGGCTGCCGCTTCGTTTTCTTCAGTTGGGCGCGCGATGGGCCGCACGCTTGACGGCGGCCGGCGCGCGTCACCGCGCAACGTGACGCGGGCCTCGTGATCGGGTGAGCGCTTGGGAATGCGTTTGAGCTTTTCGGCCAGAGCCTTTTTTGCGGAGAGCTGTTTGCGCTTGCGCGGATCGGCGGCCCCCGTGGTCGGAGCTGTTTTGGGTGCGCGGCCTTTCTTGGGGCGAGTGCTTGCCTGCCGGTGTTTCTTGCCGAGTCGTTTCTTATTGTCTTTCGCCACCGGAGAGGTCCAGCTTTCTTATCGAGATAGCTGCAAAACCGCCCATTGACTCGGCGGCGCAACGCAATCTGTCTATTATAGAAACGAGCGGGTCTTTGCCGCTTCTTCGCCCTTGTCAGCTACGACCCCCATTTCGATCTTGCCCGCGGCGCTCGAGCCTGGAGAGCGGCTGCCGTCGCTGCATGATTTCTTCGCGCCCGGCGGTATGCTATCGCGTTCGTCGCTGGCTTTTGAGCACCGCAAGGGGCAGTACGAGATGGCCCGCGCGGTGGAGAAGGCCTTTCATGACAAGCGTCACCTGATCGTGGAGGCGGGGACGGGGACGGGGAAGACGCTGGCGTACCTGCTGCCTGCGTTGCGCAAGGCGCGTGAGCATCAGCAGCGCGTCATCATCTCGACGGGAACGAAGAACCTGCAGGAGCAGCTCTACTTTAAGGACATTCCGTTTCTGGAGTCGCTGCTGGGGCCGCTGAAGGTCTGTTACATGAAGGGGCGCGGCAACTATCTTTGCCGCCATAAGCTTTACGCGCTGCGCGACAATCCGCTGCTGAATGGCCTCGAAGAGATTGAGCAGTTCCACAACATTGCGGTGTGGGAGAAGACGACGGAGACGGGCGACCGCGCGGAGATCGACGCGCTGCCGGAGACCTCCGCGCTGTGGTCAAAGCTCGATGCGCGCACCGAGGCGTGCCTGGGGCAGAGCTGTCCGGACTTCGAGCGGTGCTTCATCACGGCGATGCGGCGCAAGGCGTTAGAGAGCGAGATCGTGATTGTGAACCACCATCTCTTCTTTGCCGACCTGAGCATCAAGCAGCAGGCGGGTAATGCTGCGGATGCGGGGATTCTGCCGGAAGCCGCCGCGGTGGTGTTTGACGAGGCCCATGAGCTTGAGGAAGTTGCATCGAACTACTTCGGAATCGGGCTGAGCACGTCGCGTGTGGATGAGTTGGTGCGCGATGTGGAGATGATGCTGCGTGCGAAGCAGGCATCGATATCAGCGATAGAAAGCGCATGCGGCACACTGCAAAATCGTTCGCGGATGTTTTTCTCCGCATTGCCGGATGATGGGAATGGCGTGGGGCGTATGCCTTTTCTGCATCGCGCAGATTTTCTCGAAGAGAGCGGAGACTACTACACGGCGACGATGAATGCGCTGACGCGGCTGGAGGGCGAGCTGGAGCGCGTGAAGAATGTCGATGAAGCGCCGGGATTGAGGAAGCGCGTCGCTGACATCCGCTCGCATCTGCACTTTCTGTTGGAGTCGACGGACCACAACACAGTCTTCTGGATCGAGCGGCGTGCGGTCGGTGGCGTTCGGGGTGCGGTGCGAGCGCACGGTCATGCGGCGTTCCATACGCATCTGCAGGCGACGCCGATCGACGTTTCGGAGCTGCTTTCGACTGCGCTGTTCGACAACTACTCAAGCGTCGTGCTGACGTCTGCAACCTTGACTGTCTCTGGGGGCTTCGATCATATCCGCAAGCGGCTTGGCCTGCTCTCGGCGCGCGAGTTGATCGTTCCGTCGCACTTCCAGTATGAGCGGCAGGCATTGCTCTATCTGCCGCCGACGATGCCCGACCCTCGCGAGCCTGACTTTGCAGAACGTGCTGCTGAACGCATACGCCGCGTGCTGGAGATTACCGAGGGCCGCGCCTTCTGTCTTTTTACGAGTTACACGCAGATGAGGACGGTGTATGAGCGTATGTTGACGGAGCTGCCTTATCCTCTGCTGTTGCACGGCACGGCGCCGCGGCATGTGTTGATTCAGCAGTTCCGCGAGACGCCGAATGCGGTGCTCTTCGGCACATCGAGCTTCTGGCAGGGCGTGGATGTGCAGGGCGAGCAGTTGAGCTGCGTCATCATCGACCGGCTGCCGTTTGCCGTGCCGACCGATCCTGTTGTGGAAGCGCGTATGCGTGCGATCGAGGAGGCCGGAGGCAAGCCATTCTTCGACTACCAGATTCCGAACGCAGTGATTACGCTGAAGCAGGGATTTGGAAGGCTGATCCGCTCACTTAGCGATCGCGGCGTGCTGATGCTGCTCGATCCGCGCGTGCGGCGTCAACGTTATGGCCGCATCTTTCTGGAAAGTCTGCCGCCGTATCGGCTGACGGAAGAGATCGGCGATGTGGAAACATTCTTCGGACGGGACACCATAAAATAGGAAGTATCCATGGGCCGCAATCTCTACATCCTTGCCGCAACGTTGCTGGTGCTCGCGCTGGTCTCCTGCGGACTGGCCTATACCAATATCGCGCAGCAACCTGGTTCTCCGGGAGACGTTTCGTTGTGGCGAACGACAGGACTGGCGTTGCTTGTGGTGGCATTGGTGGTTGCCCTGGCCGGCATACTGTCCTCCTTGTTTGAGCAGGCGGAACGGCGCGCCGAAGAAGAACGCCAGCGCCGTCGCGGTCAGTAGACGGGTACAATAGAGAGAGGCAAGCCGTCCCCTGACAAATGAGAGATCGGAAACCCCTGGCGGCCTGCCGAAAGGCATTGGAAACCCATGTTTGAAGTTACTGTAGAAGCCGGATTCTCCTCTGGCCACTACCTTCGCAACTATCGCGGCAAGTGCGAGAACCCGCACGGCCACAACTACAAGGTCTTTGTGACGCTGATTGGCAAAGAGCTTGACGAGGCCGGTCTGCTGCTGGACTTCAAGCTGCTGAAGCAGGTGATGCGTCCTGTGGTCGATTATCTCGATCACCAGATGATCAACGACCTGGAGCCGTTTACGACGGTGAACCCTTCGGCGGAGAACCTTGCGCGTTATTTTTACCAGGAGACGGAGAAGCAGCTCCGTGAGATGACGGCCGGCCGCGTGAAGGTGAAGGACTGCACGCTGTACGAGACAGACACCAGCTTCGCCCGTTACTACGAATAACCGCAGCCATGCACCTGATCGAGCTCTACAAATCCGTACAAGGCGAGTCGTCCTTCGCCGGTCTGCCGTGCATCTTTGTACGGCTGGCGGGTTGCAACCTGCGATGCGCGTGGTGCGATTCGGAGTACACGTTCTCAGGTGGCAAGCCATTTACGGAAGACGAAGTGGTTGCGCAGATTGAAGCGCTGGCCCCATGCAAACTTGTGGAGTTTACGGGCGGCGAGCCGATGTTGCAGGCACGAGAGCTTTTGCCGCTGATGCAGCGTCTGCTAAACGCGGGCTACACGCTCATGATCGAGACCTCGGGGGAGCGTCCGCTCGCTGATGTTCCCAAGACGGTGCACAAGATCGTCGACGTGAAGTGTCCGGGCGCGGGTGCGGCCGCCAATTCGTTTCGCGTGGAAAACCTCGATGCGTTGACGGACCGCGACGAGGTGAAGTTCGTTATCAGCGATCGCACTGACTACGAGTTTGCTCGTCAGTTCATCCGTGAACATGCGCTTGAGAAGAAAGCCGGCCAGATCCTACTGTCGCCTGCATTTCAGAAGACGCCAAGCCCGCAGCGCACGGCGGATAATATGGCGCTGGATCCGCGCAAGCTGGTGGAGTGGATGCTCGAGGACGGCCTGTCCGCGCGGCTCTCGTTGCAGATCCATAAGTTCATCTGGGAGCCGCAGAAGAAGGGCGTCTAGTTTACCGGGCGCCGTTTCGGCAACGATGCGAGCAAGCTGCGATAATCAGCTATGCGCCTCCTTACTGGTTCTGTCCTGCTGCTTGCGGCTTCATGTCTCTTCGCCCAAACTGCGCCAAAGCCGATTGAAATCAAGGTCGTAGTCGTCAACATGTTCGAGGTTGGCAACGATACCGGCGACGCACCCGGGGAGTATCAATACTGGGTAGAGCGTGAGCATCTGGACACAGTGCTGCCGTTTCCCGAGGGGTATCACGATCTCCGGATGAACAAGGACGGCGTGCTTGGTGTGCTGACAGGCGTCGGTACGGCGCGCGCGGCAGCGACGATGATGGCACTAGGCCGCGATCCTCGCTTCGACCTGACTCATGCGTACTTCGTTGTCGCCGGCATTGCGGGTATCGATCCGGCGGTAGGTTCGTTGGGATCTGCCGTATGGGCCGACTACGTCGTCGATGGCGACCTGGCGCACGAGATCGACGCCCGTGAGATTCCTAAGGACTGGCCGACGGGATATGTTCCGCTGGGGAAGTCGACGCCGTATGAGCAGCCGCGTGCAGCACGTTTTGGCGACGATGGAATCGTCTATCACCTGAACCCCGCGCTGGTGAACTGGGCGTTCGCATTGACGAAGGACATCAAGCTGGAAGACACGCCGGGCATGGCGGAACGGCGTCAGCAGTTTGAAGGCGAGGCAGCGCGACGGCCTCCGTTTGTGATGGTGGGCGGCAATCTGTCGGCGTCGACGTTCTGGCACGGCAAGCTGATGAACCAGTGGGCGCACGATTGGGTGAAGTATCAGACCGATGGCAAGAGCACGTATGCGGTCTGCGGGATGGAAGATACCGGAACAATGCAGTCGCTGACGTGGCTGGCGAAGGCCGGCAAGGTCGACATCAGGCGAGTGCTGGTACTGCGGACGGCATCGAATTACGACCAGCAACGGCCGGGCAAGACAGCGGCGGAGAGTCTTGCGGAGACGAAGATCAGCCAGTACAGCGCCTACATGCCGTCGCTCGACTCCGCGTATCGCGTAGGGCATGTTGTGGTGGACGATCTGGTTGCAAACTGGGCAAAGACGCGCGACACGATTCCTTCACGCTGAAGCGGCTACTCGATCAGCCTGCGGACGACGCGCCTCACTGTTTCGGTGACCACACCAAAGACGACAAAGGAGACCAGTTCGCTGGTGTGCTCGCGCTTTGTTTGAGGCTCGGCTTTTGTAAAGCGGCCGAGGATTGGCATTGTCCGGTCCTGGTTGAGCGCGATCAGGGCCATGCCAAAGCTTGCACCCTGCTTCGACGTTGCCGCTGGATAAATCTCAGCGACCGCGCCATACGCCGCTCCCGCGGCGGCTCCCAGGCTGAAATGCAGCGTCTGTTGCGCTGCGCTTCTTTCCTTGAGCGTGAGACCCTTACCAGGGTCTTTGCGTGGAGTGAGGGTTGGAGGCAACGATTGGCGTTTGGATCGTGGAGGGTACATCCTCTGGGCTGCGTTCTTGGCAGCAATAGCGACGATGCCGCCGATCAATCCGGCGACTGCGCCCTTGGCGAAGGACCTCTTTCTCGGTTTGCTCACGCGGGTCACCTCAAGAATGCGGTACAGGTTTTGTAAGATGCGATATTAGTGGCCGAGGCTGCGTGGAGCAGCGATGAAGCCAGGAAGAGTTTAGCCGATGTAGACTGATGCGTCGGTCGTATCTTCTCCTCCGCCAAATCCGATTGCACGGAAGACAACGGTCAGCGCGCCCGCAATCGCGAAGTTCAGCAGGAGCGCGGGCACTGCGGCATACATGGCCCAGGTGCCTCCCAGCCACGCCGGCAGGTGCAGGGGATAGACCGAGCTCTTCAAGCTGAGCGAGGCGGCCATTGCCGTTCCCGATGCCATTCCCGCAGCCCATCCCACGACAAGCGCCCACGGATGAAACCAGCGCGTGAAGACGCCGACAACGACCGATGGAACCATCTGGCATATCCATATACCGCCGAGCAACTGCATCTCGATGGCGTAGGGGGTCGGAAGCCAGAGCACGAAGGCCAACGCGCCAAACTTGATCACCAGCGAGACGAGCTTTGCCATGTTCGATTCCTGATGGGGAAGCATCTTCCTGCTGCTGAAAAGGCCGTAGACGTTGCGGGTGAAGAGGTTCGATGCTGCGATAGACATGATGGCCGCGGGGACGAGAGCGCCTATGGCGACGGCGGCGAGGCAAAACCCTGCAAACCACTCCGGAAACGATTGGAGGAAGAGCAACGGTACCGCGGAGCTGGTGTCACCCTTGACATCGATTCCGGCGGCCAGTGCAAGGTATCCCAGCAGCGCGACGAGGCCGAGCAGAAAGCTGTAGGCCGGCATCATGGCAGCGTTGCGGCGAACGACGTTCGGGCTCTGCGCCGAGAGCACTGCCGTGGCCGTGTGCGGATAGAGCATCAGCGCCAGCGCAGAGCCGAAGGCCAGTGTGGAGTAGCCGAGGAACTGTCCCGGCCTGAGGTTGATGGTCGCCGCTGGAGTATGCGTGGCCAGCGCCTGGTTGGCGACGTGAAAGACATGCGCGTAGCCGCCGAGCTTGATCGGGATAACGACGATCGCCGCGATCACCATGATGTAAAGCATCACATCCTTGACGATCGCGATGACCGCCGGAGCGCGAAGGCCGCTCGAGTAGGTGTAAGCAGCGAGGATAATAAAGGCGGCTGCCAGGGGCCATTCGCCATGCAGGCCCATCGAGGAGAGGACCACACGCATGCCCACGAGTTGTAGCGCGATGTACGGCATCAGTGCCAGGATTCCCGTCAATGCGATGGCCAGCGTCAGCCAGCGATTGCCATAGCGCCCGCCGATGAAGTCGGCGAAGGTGACATAGCCATGCCGATGGCAGACGCGCCAGAGCCGCGGCAGCACCAGCAACATGTACGGATAAGTGATGATGGCGTAAGGCAGCGCAAAGAAGCCCATGGCGCCCGCGCCGTAAAGAGCGGCAGGCACGGCGATGACAGTGTAAGCAGTGTACAGGTCGCCGCCAACGAGGAACCAGGTAACCCATGTGCCGAAGCTCCGGCCGGCCAGCCCCCACTCCTCAAGTGATGCAATACCTTCTTTAGGTCTTCGCCAACGCGCCGCCCAGAAGCCCGCCAGGGTGACAAGAAGGAAGAAGAGGCAGAATACGGCCAGCGCAACGGTATGCAATCACAGGCTCCCAAGTGGATTGAAACCAATGGTACAGGGGATAGGGAGCAGGGAACAGGGGATAGAAACTAAGAGACAGGGAATAAAGAGTGTGCGCGATTGCACAGCTGCTTTCTACTCCCTACCCCTTGCATCTATAGCCCGCGGCTGCTGTCGTTCCACTCATATACGACGACGCCCAGATCGCCGAGGGTCTTGATGACGGACTCGACATTGCGGCGTACCTCAGCGCGCGCGCTGACGGGAACCTCGTGGGCTTCTTCAACAGCCACAACGCGGCCATAGGGCCACGCGCTTTCAGGAATGGCGTTGAGCGCAGCCGGAAGATCGGCGACTCGAACGTCGAGGTTGCGCCGCCGCGCGCCTACGGGACGCAGCAGACCACCCTGCCCAAGCGGGCTGGTGTTGGCGTCGGCGATAAGAACGTGCAGCGTGACCATGCTGCCCTGCACGGTCAGGTAAGGGTTCTCCCATGTGTTGAGGTTGCGCACCGCCATGTAGCGGGTCTTCGAGGGAGGAGGTATCAATTCCAGTTGCTGCCGCGCCGATTCGAGCGCCTGTTGTTGCGCCTGGCTGAGTGTGGCCGAGGGGGCGTTCACTGAAGAAGTGGTCCGGTTGCAGCCGGAGAAACCGAGAGCGCAGGAGAGGACGATCGCGAGACAGAACCGTCCGGCAGGAGTGTGCATATTGATTCAAGGATATCAAGACTCCCGGCTAAAATCGTCTGCTTTCCGTGGGGCCTTGTGCCGATTGTCTCGAAGCAAAGGCCATTTAGCGGCCAGTCCATGCCGGGGGGCGCTTCTCCAGAAAGGCCGTCGTCCCTTCGGCTTTGTCGGCGGTGCCGCAGAGCCTGCCGAAGATTCCCGTCTCGACGTTGAGCGCAGCGTCGAGACTGCGGCCCGCGCCTTTGTAAACCGCCTCGATACAACCGGCTACGGCAAGTGGGGCCACAGCGGTGATGGCGCGGGCCAGTTCATGTCCGCGCTCCAGCAGCCGGTCGCCGGCGACGACCTCGTCGACCAGACCCAGGCGCAGGGCCTCGCTGGCTGCAATCATCTCGCCGGTTAGCATCAGTTTGAGAGCGCCTGATTGCCCGACGAGGCGCGGAAGCCGTTGTGTCCCTCCATAGCCGGGGACGAGGCCCAGCTTGACCTCGGGCTGGCCGAGCTTCGCGGTCTCTGCCGCAAGGCGCATGGTGCAGGACATCGCCAACTCACATCCGCCGCCCAGCGCAAATCCATTAATCAGGGCGATGACAGGCTTGCCGCAGGTCTCGATCTTGCGAAAGATAGCGTTTCCGCTCCGGGAGAGGGCGCGGCCGGTAACGCGGTTGGTCGTCGTCAGTTCGCCGATGTCGGCACCGGCGGCAAAAGCCTTCTCGCCAGCGCCGGTGAGGAGGATAACGCGAACGGCATCGTGCTTCGCAAGCATGGTGAAGAGCTCGCGCAGGGCCCCGAAGACCTGTTCGTTGAGCGCGTTCAGTACGCGAGGACGGTTGATGGTAACGGTTGCGATCTGGTCCCGTACCTCGCAAAGGACGACCTCGACCTTCTGCGTCTCTTCCATGAATCTTCTCCCCAGGGTGGTACTGCCTTCTATCTGATGCACACGACAGTCAGAACGATGACGATACAATCGTACCTATGATCAAGGGAATGACGCTGGTCCGCGAAATTGGCTCTGCGGACGCATTCGACCGTCTGAACAGCCTGTTGCTGTCGCTTGGGTTCGAACAGGGAAAGGGCTGGGACGATGGGACCGGCCGTGGAACCGCGCTGCTGGCTCCGCTGGGAAATCTTGAGCTTATGACGGGACGCCCGCCTGCTGTGCCGTCGATTCTGATTGAGGTCAACGGTCTCGACGCGATCCACTCAGCCGTGCACACGTGGATGCTGGCGAACTTTCGCAGTGAAGAGGTGGAGTCGCTGCTGGGGCCACCGGAGCTGACGCACTGGAACAGCAGGCTGTTTACGGTGAAGCTCCCCGACGGCACCGCCGAGGGCCTGAAGCTGGGCTTCTGGCAGTCGGAGAACCCGCTCCACGGCAAACCGGCGGCGATCGAGGGCGATCTCTCAGCGGCGGGGATGCGGTTCGGGATTGTGACGGCGCGGTGGAACGCCGTGATTACCGACCGGCTGCTGCAGGGAGCGCTCGATGCCATCTACCGCAGCGGTGGCGCAAAGGCCGATGTTGAGATTGTCCGCGTTCCCGGTGCGTGGGAGGTTCCCTCCGTCGCGCGAACGCTGGCAGAGACCAAGCGCTTTGATGCAATTGTGACGCTGGCCTGCCTGATTCGCGGCGAAACAGCGCACTATGAGGCGATCTACAACGAGGTCGCGCGAGGGATCGGGCAGTCGCAGCAGGACACGGGCGTACCTCATGCCTTCGGCGTGCTGACCTGCGAGACACTCGAGCAGGCGCTGGACCGCGCCGGCATCAAGGCGGGCAACAAGGGATTTGAGGCTGCGATTGCAGCCATCGAGATGGTCTCAATCCAGCGCAAGATCAAGAAGGAAGAGGGCGGGAAGTAATGGGAACACGGAGAAAATCCCGCGAATTGGCGATGCAGATGCTCTTTCAGGGAGACCTGGGCAAACAGACGCCAGAGCAGGTGGACAAACTCTTCTGGGCTTCGCGCGACGACGTCGACGACGATACGCGCGCCTTTGCCGAAGACATCTACCGCGTTGCGACGACGCGGCAGCCGGAGATCGACAAGCTGATCGAGGCGCACGCGCAGAACTGGCGGCTGGAGCGCATGGCCGTCGTCGATCGCAACCTGATTCGCGCTGCGGTGGCGGAGATGCTCGGCAGTCCGAACACCCCGGCGGCGATCATCATCAACGAGTCGCTGGAGGTGGCGCGGCGGTATGCGGCGCCGGAGTCGGTGCAGTTCCTCAATGGCGTTCTGGACGCCATCGCCCGCGACCTGATGAAGCAGCGCCTGGGGTGATCTCTTGCTGGAACTAAGAGAAAGGCCCTCTCCGTGAGAGGGCCTTTCTTATGCGAGAGCCCGTCAGACTACTTACGAAGTCGCCTTGCGTGCGTGTTGGACGATCAGATTGGGCGTGACAAAGACCGCTGGGTTGTCCGTGCCGTTGATGTAGAGCGGCAACTTCGGGTTGATCGACCTGGTTGCGTCGTCGGTCAGCGTCGAGCGATTGATCAGGTGGACCTGGTTGTCGCCCGAGGTGCCGATATAGACGGTCGTGTTGTCGGAGCTGATGGCTCCTGCAACCGGGGCTGTTGCGCCGCCGGTCAAAGTCACCTGCGTCAATGTGCCCGTCGCAGGGGCGTAAGCGGGAAGCGATCCTGAACCGATGTAGGTAATGAATGCAGCGCCCGAATCAGACGTTGGCAGGACGCCTGTGATGGCAGTTGCCGTCACGCCAAGGGGAAGCGAGTTTTGGGCGGCGCGATGATTCGTAAAGTACGTCGGAGCGACTGTCGTGGGGCAGGCAGCGATGGGAAGTCCGCCAGCGTTGAAGACGAGGTCGACGATGGAAGGGCCGCCCGCCGTCGTTGCGCCGAGGATGTGCAGGCCATCGTTGGTCGCGGCCACGCGGTCGGTTGCTACAGTGGCTGTATCAGCCAACGGATAGTACTGGTTGGTGATCGAGGTTGTGTTCGGCGGTGTGCCCACAATCGTCGTGCTGGCGCAGTAGCTGCGTGCGGTCGTTGCCGCGCCGGCAAGATAGGCTCCCACTCCCGGTACGGTAATGGCAACGTCGGAGGCCGATGCGCCCAGAGTGATCTGGTTCCAGCCCGTGAATCTCGAATACACCAGAAGCTGGTTGTTGGGAGTTACGTTCCCGCTCGTGTCCGCGGTCCCCATCGTGATGTAGGCCGTCTGGTCGTCCTGTGTGAACTGCGCGTGCGTGGCGACGCCGCCATAGGTCGAGGTGACTGATCCGGACGACGCATACAGGTAGGTGAGTTGCTTGCGAGGGTCGGTGATGATGAGCGATGTCCCATCGGGTGAGATCGCCAGCACCTGTCCGGCGATGGCCGCGTCCTCGCGCGTCAGGCTGTTGGTCGTGGCGTTGAAGACCATGATCTCGGTGGGCGTTCCCATGTAGATCGTCGAACCGTCGTTGGACAGCACCATCGAGTTTGGCGCGTAAGGCAGGCGCACCGGAGCGCTCGCTGTAAGGTTCGTGAAGTCGACCGGATAGATGTAGCGCGACTGCGTGCTTCCAACCCAGAGCAGCGTGCTGTTGGTTCCCGGCGTCGTCACCTTGACCGGGTTGGAGGCAATGGGCTTTCCATTGCCGAACAGGCCCACCTGGTTGATTGGCGAAGGATTGCAGTTGGGCGGCTGGCAGACGGCCGTGATCGAGGCCGCGCCGGGGAAGTTGGGAGTCACGATTCCAGTCGAGGCCACCGGGATCGTAATTGGCGTCGTTGATACAAAGTCGAGCGCAAGGCCGGTAAGGACCTTGCCGTTGATGTCGGTAGCGACTGCCGACAGCGGTTGGGGAGTATTCTGGTTGACCACAACGGCCTTGTTGTTGCCGCCTACCGTGTTTGGTACGGTAAGCGCGATGTTTACAGGCGGGCAGGTGGAGAAGAAGCCAGCCGAAGATCCTGCCTGCGTCAGGTTCGCGCTGATGACGGTCGATCCCGGCTGCTGGGCTGTTGCGACGCCGTTCTCGTCGATCGTGACGATGGAGTTGGTCTGCGCGGCAAAGGAGAGGTGGCCGACCTGGCAGGTAATGCTCTTCCCGTTGACATCGTAGGCGCGAGCTACAAGCTGCGCCGTATTGCCCTGCGAGACGCAGGCATTGCCGACGTAAGGATCTGCCGTAACCGTCGCCTGCTTCGAGATCTGGCAGCAGTTGGAGGACTGGCCGGCGGCATCGGCAGCAGCGTCGCTGGCCGCACAGGCCAAGGACGGCGTTGGGGTGCCGAGGACGACACTGGCGACCTTGGGGTGAATGAAGATCGGCAGCGGATTGCTGTTGGCGCCCGCGCCCGAGGCCACTACGTAAACCTGGCCGGAGTTCCCCGTCTCGTTGCAGGTTGTGTAGTCGGGAATGCCGCCGCCGGTGTTGCGGTTCCATGTGCCGGCGCAGAGCCTGCCTGCACTGGCGCCGGACGGCACAACATCGGCGATATTCAAGGTCGCGTTGCCGTTTGCGTCGAAGACGCCATAGGTAAACGAGTTGACCGTGACGCTGTTGCCTTTGCAGTCTGTCGCGGCGGGTGCGGCAACCTGGCCGATCTGGCCCTGGTTCAGCGATATGCCGTAGATCCTGGGCAGCAGCGTGATGTTCGTAACCTGGCCGACAATGGGGCCCGTGTCGCCGCCGTTGCAGAAGACGACAGGAGTCTTCTTCGAGCAGCCTGAGATAGAGACGCCGAATGGAAGAGTGAAAAGAAGCAGTACTGCTAGAGTGACAAACCGACGCATTGAACCTCCCCGTTCAACCGGAACGCTAGCTGAACGGTTTCACCGCATACGCTGAATTCCCGAGGCTTCAGTGTATAAAGCCAAAGTCTCCGAGGCAAATGCTGGAGCTGTGATTTTGACGCGCCTTCCAGTTCTACGTCGTCATGGGTCTCTTTTGTTGTCATTCCGTAGCGGAGCGGAGAGCTTGCCCTGAGGTGAAGCCGAATGGGGATCTGCTTTTCCACTCACTTCGCCGGCATCTCGCCCTCAAACCAGTTCAGCGCGCGCTCCAGCACATCGCGGCGATGTTCGGGCGAGCGAAAGGCATGGCCTTCGTTCGGATAGACGACCAACTGCGTCTTGACGCCCTGCGCACGTAGCGCATGCCAGAACTCGAAGCTCTGCGGCGCCGGGCACTCGCCGTCGCGGTCGCCAACTACCACCAGCGTCGGCGTCTTCACGTTCTTGATGTATTCGATCGCCGAGCTCTTCGCGTAGACGGCTGGATCGTCGTAGACACTGGCACCAAAGAAGGGAATCATCCACTGGTCGATGGAGTTCTCCCCGTAGTAGCTCTTCCAGTTGCTAATTCCGGCTCCTGCGACTGCTGCATGGAACCGCGTCGTCTGCGTTACGGCAAACATTGTCATAAACCCGCCATAGCTCCAGCCGGTCAGTCCCTCGCGGGTCTTGTCGATGGGAAGGCGCGCTTCGATGGTGTCCATGCCCGCGGTAATGTCACGCAGGTCGCCGTAACCGAAATCTTTGATGTTGGCCTGCGTAAACTTCTCACCCTGCCCATAGCTTCCCCGCGGGTTCGGCATAAAGACGAAGTAGCCGAGCGCGGAGAAGGGAACTCCGCCATAGCCGACACCCGGCCAGCGCGGAGAGACAGCGGACGATGGGCCGCCGTGAACGCTGACAATCAGCGGATATTTTTTGCTCGGATCGTAGTTCGCCGGATAGAGCAGCCATCCCTGGACGTGAAAGCCTTCGTTCGTCCATTCGACGTTTTCAGTCTTACCCCAAAGCGGCTTGAGCGAGTCGTTGAGGTGGGTGATCTGTTTGAGGTGCGTGTCCCGACCTGCCCACACCTCTGGCGCGCGTTCAAAGGAGCTGCGAATGATGGCGATGTCGCTGTTCCTCGCAGTCGACACACTCATTACTGAAGCCCCCGAGCCGATCGACTCCGGGAAGGTCACATCCACCCCTGTGTTTTTTCCCGTCTTCAGATCGAAGTCTGTGAGGTGGCTGGAACCGCCAACGTGCTCCGAGATCGCAAGCTTGTTGTCGTCGATCCACGTAAAGTAAGCAGGTGTTGCCTTGCGTTCCGGAGTCAGGTTCTTTGGTTCGCCGCCAGTAGCGGGAACCACCCAGATATCGCCGCCGGTCGATCCTTGATCGCTCATAAGGCCGCCGATAAAGGCGATTTGTTTGCCGTCAGGCGAGAAGCGGGGAAGAGCGATCTGCAGGCCGTGCAGCGGGCCTGGAGTTGTTGCGGGATCGAGAACCTGATACTCGCGGAGTCCTCCTCCGTTACTCAGGCAAATTCCATCAGAGCAATGGGAGAAATCTATTATCTCCGCTGTGTATAGCCGCGCAACCCACCAGTTGTTTTCACCAGGTGCAGGCGCTCCAATGAAAGCGATTCGTTTGGAATCGGGAGCCCATGAGAATTCATATACATGCATCTTCTGTGTAGGGGGAACAAACCATTTGCCACGTTCACTTGTTACATCTATTCGATAGACGCCTTGTATCTCTACTCCATCCTCACCAATCACTCCATTCCACGGCTTCATCGCAGCCAAAGCGCCCGCAGCACGTGTCGCGTTCTCAACGAACAAAAACGCAATCGTCTTCCCATCCGGTGACCATGCCGGGGATGTAATTGCTCCGGTCAGATGCGTAAGCTGCTTTGACTGCCCTGTCTTCTTTGACCAAAGAAAGACCTGTCCCTGCCCCTTCGTCTCCGCCCCACACGTCGACAGATAAGCGAGCGAATCTCCATCCGGCGACCACGTCGGCGATGCGCTGCTGCATGGCGCGGTCGAGCCAGTCTCAAGCGCTTTATCCGCTCCGCTCGCGAGATCGGTGAGATGAATCTCGTCTCCTCTGCTTCCACGCACCGACCACGCAACGGTCTTGCCATCGGAAGAGATCGCCGCCGTCGTCGGCGTGCGGGTCTTTCCTAAATGCTCAAGCAATTGCCCTATACGTGGGTTGCCCGAGGGGCGCGCCACCTCCTGAGAGAAGGCGGAGGCGGCGATAGCGCAGAAAAAGAGGGCAGTGGTGATTCGGCGGCGGGCGAATGTCATAGCTGTAAGGCTAAAACATTGCCGGACAGCACGATTTTTCGCCACTCATTCAAGGAAAAATTGACTCTAAAAATAAAAATTGCTATTTTTATATAGTTCCGTAAGTATCTGGACTGGGTTGTAGCGACAGCGAGACCCGGTGGGCAGAGAAAAGCCCGGCAAATTACAAGGATTCTCAACCTTCAATCGGCTGAGAATCGCAAACTTGCTCTATACTGGATACAAGTGAAAGAGAACCGCAGGGCAACCTGAGCAATCAGGAAGCGAAAGTCTGCGGCCCATCGAATCGAGCCTGCGACACCCTCCACCTTGGATGGGCTATGCGGGCCGGAACAGCGAAACGGAGTTGGGCGGGTTGGAGCGGCAGCGTTCCAGAGACCCACAAGACTCAGCCACCGTCGACTGTTTTCGTCTGGTTGTACAGGGTTTGTACCAGGTTTCACAGACGCGAAGCAGGGTTGAACTTCGCTAAGGGGCGCGTGATGCGTCCTCGGTTTTGCGCGTGTAGCGGCAAAAGCGAAGCTCAACATCCTTCTGCGCGCCTGACAAAAGTTAGGTTTAGCAATACCAAGGAGTTCGAGTGCCTACGTTTCATCAGCTCGTCAAGCAGGGCCGCACGCCCACCCGTTATAAGACCGCCTCGCCCGCTCTGCAAGGTTCGCCCCAGCGCCGTGGCGTCTGCACCCGCGTCTACACCCAGACGCCGAAGAAGCCGAACTCGGCGCTCCGCAAGGTTGCCCGCGTCCGCCTGACCAACGGCATCGAAGTCACGACCTACATTCCGGGCATCGGCCACAACCTGCAGGAGCACTCGATCGTGCTCATCCGCGGCGGCCGTGTGAAGGACCTGCCGGGCGTCCGTTATCACGTGGTGCGTGGCACGCTCGACTCGGTCGGCGTGGCCAACCGCAAGCAGAGCCGCTCGAAGTACGGCGCGAAGCGTCCGAAGGCTGCTGCTAAATAAAAACGAAGTTTTAGCGACCAAGCCCAGTTCGTGAGAAGTCACCGCGCTGGGGGAAGAAGAGAGAAGAAGGAATGCCGAGAAAAGGTTATATCGCGAAGCGTGAAGTTGCGGCCGACCCGGTCTATGGATCGACACTGGTGACGAAGTTCGTCAACTCGATGATGTGGGGCGGCAAGAAGTCGACCGCGCAGGGAATCTTCTACGAGTCGATGAAGAACCTCGAGGCCAAGGGCGGCGACGAGGCGTTGAAGCTCTTCAAGAAGGCTGTCGAGAATGTGAAGCCGCTTCTGGAAGTCAAGAGCCGCCGCGTTGGCGGTGCGAACTACCAGGTGCCGATCGAGGTTAATCCCGAACGCCGCACCTCGCTGGCGATCCGCTGGCTCGTGACCTACGGTCGTGCCCGCGGAGAGAAGGGCATGGTTGAGAAGCTGACCGCAGAGCTGCTGGATGCGGCGAATGGTCGTGGCGCGGCGATGAAGAAGAAGGAAGACGTTCATCGTATGGCCGAGGCGAACAAGGCTTTTGCGCACTATCGCTGGTAATCGCGCCTTCGCTGAAGTTTGGATTTTAGTTGCAACGTAGTTTGAACCGCGGGTACTCCCGCAGATGAGAGACGGATCGTGGCACGCACTACACCTCTGAATCGTTGCCGGAACATCGGAATCATGGCGCACATCGACGCCGGCAAGACGACGACGACCGAGCGCATCCTCTTCTATACGGGCATTACGCACCGTATCGGCGAGGTGCACGAGGGCACTGCCACCATGGACTGGATGGAGCAGGAGCAGGAACGCGGCATCACGATCACCTCGGCAGCGACGACCTGCACCTGGAAGAATCACCGCATCAACATCATCGACACTCCCGGCCACGTGGACTTCACGGCCGAGGTGGAGCGCTCGCTCCGCGTGCTCGATGGCGCGGTCGCCTGCTTCGACGCGGTTGCCGGTGTGCAGCCTCAGTCGGAGACGGTGTGGCGTCAGGCTACCAAGTACAAGGTCCCCCGTATCTGCTTCATCAATAAGATGGACAAGGCCGGCGCCGACGCTGTTTATGCGACGTCGACGATCGTCGACCGCCTTGGCGCACGCGCTGTGCCGATCAATATCCAGATTGGTGCAGAGTCGAAGTTTGCCGGCGTGGTCGACCTGGTCATCATGAAGGCCATCCTTTGGCACGACGAGACGATGGGTGCGGAATACTCGATCGAAGACATCCCTGCGGATCTGGTTGAGAAGGCCACCGAGGCCCGCCACTTCCTGATCGAGGCAGTCTCCGAGCACGACGACGAGCTGATGCACCTCTACCTCGAAGGCCAGGAGCCCACGGTCGAGCAGCTCAAGGCCGGTATCCGTAAGGCAACCATCGGAATGCACATCTTCCCGGTGCTCTGCGGCTCCTCGTTCAAGAACAAGGGCGTGCAGACGCTGCTCGATGCTGTGGTCGACTATCTGCCCAGCCCGATCGACATTCCTGCGATTGTTGGTTCCAATCCGGACAACATGGAAGAGAAGATCACCCGTAAGACCGATGACAACGAGCCCTTCGCAGCGCTTGGTTTCAAGATCATGACCGACCCGTTCGTCGGCCAGTTGATCTTTATTCGCGTCTACTCGGGCGCGTTGAAGACTGGCGACTCGGTTCTGAACCCGCGCACGGGCAAGACCGAGCGCATTGGCCGCCTGCTGAAGATGCACGCCAATAAGCGCGAAGAGATCACTGAGATTCTTGCGGGCGACATCTGCGCCGCTGTTGGTCTGAAGAACCTGATCACCGGCGACACGATCTGCACGGAGAAGGCCCCGGTTGTTCTGGAGTCGATCGACTTCCCGGCGCCGGTTATCGAGCTCGCGGTTGAGCCGAAGACCAAGGCCGATCAGGAGAAGATGGGCATGGCCCTGGCCAAGCTCGCGCAGGAAGATCCTACCTTCCGCGTGCATACCGATCCCGATTCGGGCCAGACCATCATCGCCGGTATGGGCGAGCTTCACCTCGAGATCATCGTCGATCGCATGATGCGCGAATACAAGGTCGAGGCCAATGTCGGTAAGCCGCAGGTGGCCTATCGCGAGACGATCCGCTCGAACGCAGAGGCCGAGGGCAAGTACATTCGCCAGACCGGCGGTTCGGGTAACTACGGTCATGCGAAGATCCGCATCTCGCCCAACGAACCGGGCAAGGGTTACGAGTTCTCGAACGACATCAAGGGCGGCGTGATTCCGAAGGAATACATCAAGCCGATCGACCAGGGCATTCAGGACGCGATGACTCGCGGCGTGCTTGCCGGCTACGAGATGGTCGACATCAAGGTCTCGCTGTACGACGGAAGCTACCACGATGTCGACTCGAACGAAATGGCGTTCAAGATCGCCGGTTCGATGGCCTTCAAGGAAGCGGCAAGGAAGGCGAAGCCCGTTCTGCTTGAGCCGGTGATGGATGTCGAAGTGACCGTCCCCGAGGAATACATGGGAACGATCATCGGCGACCTGAACTCGCGTCGCGGCCGTATTGAGGGCATGGAGATGGTCGGCGGAACCCAGGCGATCAAGGCGACGGTGCCGTTGTCGACGATGTTTGGCTATGCGACACACATGCGTTCGTCGACGCAGGGACGCGCGAATTATTCGATGCAGTTCAAGCAGTATGAAGAGGCGCCGAAGTCGGTCTCGGAAGAGATCATCGCCAAGGTGCAGGGCAAGGAATAGTTAGTCATCGGCTAACGCAGTTTTTTGAAGAAGTTCAAGGTATACGGAGAGAGCAATGGCGAAGGAAAAATTTGACCGGTCCAAGCCGCACGTGAACATCGGAACGATTGGTCACATTGACCACGGCAAGACGACGTTGACGGCGGCGATCACGAAGGTATTGTCGAA